>DATGGM010000012.1:0-7977 GCA_035308525.1 Bryobacteraceae bacterium | reverse complement strand
TATCGCTTCAAGTTGGTGAGCCATGAGTATTCCTGCTGCATGATTCGGGTAATGTGCCCGGTCACCTCCGTGCCGCGCGGCACGATGACCTTGCCGCCTTTCTTGACATCTTTCACAACGGTAAACGAGAGCTTGCTGCCGGGTATCGTGCTGCGCTCGTCGATGGCCTCCGCCAGCATCACCTCCAGAACCAGCTTTTCAGGGAACTGAGGTCCCGCCTGTGCTGGCGGCGGCGCAGCCGGCGAAGTCTCCGGGGCGGTTCTGGCGCTCACCCTGATCGGAGGCGCGCCCGCCTCGGCCGGCGCCGCGGTTCCGCTGGCGGTCTCCACGAACAGTTCTCCGCGCTTAGCGATGTACTGATGGCAATCGCTGAACTGACTGGTAAGGCGCATTTCGCGCTCCGAGAGTTCCACCAGCTTCAAATCGGATGCAGCCGGCATCACCACCGTGGCTCCAGCCATTCTGGCGTGTGCGAATTCGAACGTCTGCGTCACCGTCTTCATACCCAGGTCCGCCGGTATGCTATCGGCCTGGAGCGCCAGTCGCACCACCTCCGAGCTGCCGGGGTCGGTCCAGATGGATCCCGAGTAACCCACCGTCACCGGCTTTCCGTTCCTGTTTACGGTATAGGTGCTGACATCGGGCGGTACCGTGAAATCCACGCGCGCCAGATGTTGGCTGTCCTTGGTCTCATCCGGAGCGTCGTAGAAAGTAGCCGCGGCCGTAAGAAACACCGCGCGGGAATAGAGCGCGAAGCTCCCGGTGCCCGCCTTGTCGAAAATAGCCAGCACTTCCCGAAGATGTGTCTTATCTTCTTCGGTGGCCGGCAGAGCGAACAGCTCCTTGCCGTTCAGCACGCCCGTATCGAAATGCACCGGAAGCAGCTTGATCGGCGTATCCGACCCCCGGCGCTCCCGGCGCTCCATGGAAACTGAGCAGACGAAGTCCGGCGTGTTGCTCAGGCTGTCGGTCATCTTCTGGCGAATCCTGCGGATGGGAGCCTGCGCCCAAACGCCGCCCGCCGGCGCGAGATAAGCCGCCAGGCAAAACCACAGGCCGGCACGGAGCCGCGTCGCCATTACAGACATCAGTATCGCACACCGTTATTCTTCGGAAACCGGCTGACGTGCCACCGCGAAAGTCAGAATAAGGACTCTCATAGCCGATAGAATGGGAAGGATAACCGCCGCGGTCCCTAACGTGCCAGCGGACAGAGCGGGAAAGACCAGCCAGATGAGCGGAACGCGGTTGCCATACCTTTTGAAGCGGCCGATCGGGATCTTCGATTCCGGCGTGGGCGGTTTGACGGTGCTCAAGGCCCTGCGCCGCAACCTGCCGCACCGGGATTTCGTCTATCTGGGCGACACCGCGCGCGTACCGTACGGCCGGAAGCCGGCCGCCATGGTCGCGGAATTCGCTTACGGTATTACCGAATTCCTGCGCGAGGAGGGCGTGGAAGGCGTAGTCATCGCCTGTAATACCGCGTCCGCGGCGGCCCTCCCCGAGCTGGCCTGCCACTTTCCGATTCCGATCTGGGGCGTGATCGAGCCGGGTGTTGACGCGGCCGCCGCGCGCACGCGTACCGGCCATGTGGGCGTGATCGGGACCAAGGGCGCCATCGCCAGCGGCGCCTATCAGCGGCGCCTCGAACAGCGCGGCCTCACGGTGTGGGCGCGGGCCTGCCCCATGCTTGTGCACATCGTGGAAGAAGGGCTGGCCAACTCGCCGGAGTGCGAGTTGCTGCTGCATCACTATCTCGACACGCGCGCCGCAATTGACACACTCATCCTCGGATGCACACACTATCCCCTGCTGCGCGACGTCATCCAGCGCGTTGTGGGCGATGCCGTGGCGCTGGTGGATAGCGCCGAAGCCCTGGCGCTGAAAGTGAACGGCTCCATGGGCGCGGACCTTAAGACGGACACGCCGGGCCGCATCGTGCACTTCGTCACTGGAGACCCAGTGGCATTCGCGCATACCGCCGAGGTCATCGGCGAAGTGGCCGGCGAAGTGGTGCCTTTGCCGGTGACGGAGTTGATCCGCCTGCAGACAACCGTTGCCTGAAGTTACAGAATATTATGATGAACCGTCAGTTCATCGATTGCGATCAAATCCGTGCCGGCCGAAAAGCTTCCCTGGCTTGAGTATTCCGGCCAAACCACCGCCCAAATCCTAGCCTGCAAGCATACGCACGCGATCCCTTCGCTGCTCTGCGTGCTCGAAGAGGCCATACTCTTCCGGCAGTCGAAAAATGGCGCGCGCGGAACCACTGCGTCGGAACGGACGCTGCTGGCCGTCATGGCATTGAGCCGGGAAGTCAATAACGGCGGCTATCACCAGTTCTTCTTCAACTCCTCGCGCAAGTACGCGCCCACCATCGTCGCCACCCTGCGCCGGATCGGCTGCCAGTCCACCGCGGCGCTTACGGCCCAAGCCATCGATGCGCTGGCCCTCCATCGCCTGACGGTGATGGCGGTCCGCCGCGAGGTTGCCACTCCCGACATCGGGCGCGACCGTAAGCTGGACTCCTGCGATCGCCGGTTCTACCAACTCACGGAGATCGAGCCGCACCTCTTCGCATTCGTCGAGGAGCATGCCCACCGCATCGTTCTGGAGCCCACCACCGTGCCGCCGCGTCCCAAACCGCGCGGCTTTACCCTGGTCACCAGGTTGCATCTTGCCCTACAGTTTGCCCCCCAGACCGATTACTCATTCGACGCTGTCCGGCGTCTGGCGGCTGAACTGGCCGTGACCAAGGCTCCCGGTGCTGCCGCCGTCCAAATCGACGGCGCGGCTTATCTCTATTTATTTGGGCGGTCTCTCAAGGCGGATGATCTCGCCGGCTGCGGTAGGTACGCTCCGCAGGCATTCGAGCTCGCCTGGGAGGACACCACGCATTGCATCTTTCACTTCCAGTGGGTGGAAAAGCTGATCGCCGCTGGGCAGCCCGCCAGCGCCGACGGCGCTGCTCTACAGTATCTGCGCCGCCTCGCCACTGACGATACGGCCTCCGAATTCATCGGGAAAAGAATCGGCTATTGGGGTGAACTCATCCGGCGTAATAGCTCCGCGCTGCCGGAATCGGCCGCTTTTCTGCGGTCTCTTCCGCCCGGGATTGCTCCGCTGCGCATCCTACGACGCGGGCTCGTCGATTGAAAGAATCTGGTCTGCCGCGACGTCGTGCAATACCTGGTGTATCCCGTTGGGCCACTTGATATCGATCTCGCGAATCACCTTCGACGCCCCCAGCCCGAAGTGTACGCGCGAGTCGCTGGCGCAGGCATAGCCCACCGCCGTGGTGACTTCGTTGTATTGCTTCAGGCCGTCCTCCGTGGTAATGCGGATCTGCGCGCCCAGAGCCATGCGATTGCTCTTGTGGCCGGTCAGTTTCAGCAGGATCCAGTGATTGCCGTTCTTTGAGATGTTGTGGAAGTATTCCACCTTGCCGTTGAGCACCGAGACCACCGCGTCGAGACGGCCGTCGTTATCCAAATCGCCGAACGCCACCCCCCGATGCGCCGCGGGCTTCTGGAAATCCGGTCCGGCCTCGGCGCTCACGTCCTGAAACTTTCCGTTGCCCAGGTTGCGGAAAACCGCGTTGGGCTCTTCGTACTTCCGGTTGGAGAACTGCGCCACGTTATCCAGCACGTTGCCGCGCGCCACGAACAGGTCCTTCCAGCCGTCATTATCGAAATCGAAGATGCCGTTCGACCAGCCCGACATGTCGCGGGTTCCCAGCAGACGCATCTGAAACGTCCGTTCCCAGAACTGGCCGTCGCCGCGGTTCTGAAACAGCGGAAACGACTCGTTCTCCACTGCGGTGTGCCAGATGTCCGGGCGTCCGTCGTTGTCCACGTCCTTGAAATCCGCTCCCATGCCGGAGATGGCGCTGCCGCTCTGCGTATAGGCCACGCCGGCTTCCAGAGCGACTTCGTCGAATTTCTTCCCTCCGCGATTGTGGAACAGGAAATTCGGCCGGTTATCGTTGGCTACGAAGATGTCCATAAAACCGTCGCCGTCGTAATCCGCAATCACGGCTCCCATTCCCTTGCCGGGATACTTGGCGATGCCGGTTTCAACGGACACATCGGTGAACGTGCCGTCGCCATTGTTGCGATAGAGCGTGTTCGGCAGGTTCGCGTAGTTGTTCGGATGGCAATAGGCTCGCAGCTCAGGCTTCGGCCCGCAAACCGGATCCTTGTTAACCTCCCACTTGCAGTAGTTGGAGACGAACAAGTCGGCATAGCCGTCGTTGTTGTAATCCACCCACGCGGCCGAAACGGACCACATCTTCTTGCCGTCGAGAATGCCTCCGCCCACGCCCGCCTTGTCGGTGACATCGGTGAAAGTGCCGTCGTGATTGTTGTGAAAGAGCTGGTTCTTGCCGGTGTTCAGCACGTAGATGTCGGGCCAGCCATCGTTGTCGTAATCGCCCACTGCCACGCCCATCCCGTAGCCCTCACCGGCCACGCCCGCCTTCTCGGTCACATCGGTAAAAGTGCCGTCGTGGTTATTGTGATAGAGACGATTCCAGTATTTGGGGCCCTCTTTTTTAAGCGATGGTATGGCCGCGCCGTTCACCAGGTAGACATCCAGGTAGCCGTCGTTGTCATAATCGAACAGGGCAACGCCGGCCACCATGGTTTCGGGCTGATTCTTATTCGGCGTGGGACAACTGTCGGTGACGAAAGTCAGGCCGGCGCGCTCCGCGATCTCTTCGAAAACCATGGGACCGGCAGCGGACCCGGCCAGCAGCGCGCCGGCGCCGATTACAATAGGGATGAAGACTTTCACATCCGCGCCCATTCGCTGGAGGGTTACCTGAAGCGCACAATCATTCCGATTATAGCCGTTCTCTGCGCCTTGGGTTTGGTCGCATTGCCGTCCGGACGGCCCGTCGGGAACGCCCGGCGGCCCGGTTTCGTGGACGTCGCGCCGCGCTCCAGGATCTCTTACATCAGCAACAACAGCCCGGCTGAGCATAAATATTTTCCGCAGCCGATGTGCGGCGGCGTGGCCCTGTTCGACTTCAATAACGACGGCCGCCTGGACATATTTTTCACCAACGGCGCGCAACTGCCGGAGATGAAAAAAACCAAGCCGTCCTATTACAACTGCCTGCTGAAGCAGCGCGCCGACGGCACCTTCGAGGATGTCACCGCCGCGGCCGGCCTTACCGGGAAAGATCTGGATTTCAACTTCGGCGTGGCTGTCGGCGACTACGATAACGACGGCTACGAGGACTTGTTCATCTGCAGCGCCGGCCGCAACACTCTTTACCGCAATAATGGTGACGGCACTTTCACGGATGTGACAACGGCCTCCGGCATCGGCGGCAAGCCCCCCAATACGCTCAGCGTGGTGGCCGCGTGGTTCGATTACGACAACGACGGCCTGCTGGACCTGATCGTGGACAACTACACCACCTGGACCCCGCAGACCGATCTGCGCTGCACCATGGGAGGCAAGGAATACTACTGCGATCCGCGGCGCTACCAGAGTGTCCCGCCGCGCTTATATCACAACCTGGGTCACGGCAAGTTCGAGGATGTGACGGACACATCGGGGCTGGGCGCGTCGCCCGGCAAGGGCATGGGCATCTCCATTGCCGACTTCAATAACGACGGCTGGCCGGACATCTTCATCGCCAACGACACCGAACCTAATTCGCTGTTCATCAACCGCCAGAACGGCACCTTCGAGGAAAAGGGCCTGGAACTGGGGGTGGCCTATAACGAAAGCGCGCACACCGGGTCTTCGATGGGTTCGGATGCCAAGGACTACGACAACGACGGCAACGTGGACATCTTCTATAACAACCTGACGGGCCAGATCTGGCAGCTTCTGCGCAATCGCGGCAACCTGTTTCAGTTTCCTTACGCCTCCAGGATCCAGACCCTCAGCCAGCCCTTCTCCGGCTGGAGCAACGGCTTCATCGATTACAATAACGACGGCTGGAAAGACATCTACTCCTCCAACGGAGACGTAGATCAGTTAAACGAGAAGTCGCCGCAGCACGACACTATGTTCGAAAACGTCGGCGGGAAGACCTTTGTGGACGTCTCGGAGGAGATGGGCAAGGATTTTCTGCATAAAGGGTTCCAGCGCGGATCGGCGCTCGGCGATCTGAATAACGACGGCGCCATGGATATCGTGGTGACTTCTCTGAACGAATCGCCGCGCATTCTGATGAACACCGCCGGCAGCGGCAATCATTGGCTGCTGGTGAGCCTGACCGGCCATACCAGCGCGCGCGACGCGGTGGGTGCGAAGGTGAAGGTGACTACGGCTTCCGGGCGCGTGCTCTACAATCACGTGTCCGTCAGCGTGGGCTTTATGTCCTCGAGCGATAAGCGCGTGCATTTCGGGTTGGGCGGCGAGAGCAAAATCGCGTCCGTCGAAATCCGCTGGCCCAGCGGCATTCAGCAGGTTTTGAAGGATGTGGCGGCGGACCATATTCTGAAGATCGACGAGCCGCCGCGGGATAAGACGAAATGATCGGCGCGGCGCCCCTGGCTTTGTTTTATGCCGCGGCTTCCGCGGTCACCTGCGGCACCTGCCACAAGCAGCAGGCCTCCACACAGCCCGCGACCTCCATGGGCCACGCGCTGGAACTGCCGGCCGATTGCGCCATCCTGCGCGAGCATCCCAACTTGACGTTCCGGGACGGCCGGTATTCCTTCAGCATCACGCGGGAAGGCAGCCGGAGCATCTATCGCGTCACCGACGGAACCTCCACCATCACCGCGCCCATCGGCTGGGCCTTCGGCCTGGGGTCCGCCGGCCAGACCTACGTATTCGAACGTAACGGGGTGATGTACGAGAGCCGCGTCAGTTATTACACCGCCATCGGCGGCCTGGACTACACATTCGGTGCGCTGGGCAGCGCGCCCGGGAACCTGGTCCAGGCCGCCGGCCGCCAGATGACGCATGCGGATATGACCGCGTGCTTTGGGTGCCACACCACCGACGCGGTGCGCGGCAACACCGCGCATCTTGATGAACTCGAGCCTGGAGTACGCTGCGAAAACTGTCACCCTGGGGCGCCCGGTCATATGGAAGCTGTGAAGGCCGGCAATGCGCAGGCCGCGGCCATGCCCCACCTGGCCTCCATGAGCTCCGAGGAGATGTCCGAATTCTGCGGCCGCTGCCATCGCACCTGGGCGGATATTGCCGCGCACGGCCCCCACAACCTCGGCAACGTCCGCTTCCAGCCGTATCGCCTGACTAACAGCAAGTGTTACGATGCCGACGATAAGCGCATCCGTTGCACGGCGTGCCACGATCCGCATGTGGAAGTGGTTCGCGGCGCGGCGAACTACGATGCCAAGTGCCTGGCGTGTCACGGCCCGGGCGGGAAAAGCTGTCCGGTCGCCAAAAAGGACTGCACCAACTGCCACATGCCCAAAACGGACCTGCCGGGCGCGCACCGCCAGTTCACCGATCACCAGATCCGCATCGTGCGCGCCGGTGCGCCGTATCCCAACTGAGGCGTACTCCTTTGTTGTTGGCATTCGACTTCAAGCGCGATAATCTGGTGTAGGTCGTCGACACTATGAGCCGTTATTCAGGCGTCGTCGCACAGACCCAGGAGGAGCGCCGGTCGGCACGCGGCATGCAGTGGATCGAAGGCTGCCGGCAAGACGTCCGCTACGCCGCGCGGAGCTTTCGCAAATCTCCGGGCTTCGTGCTGGCGGTAGTGGCCACCATCGCCCTGGGTCTGGGCTTGAACACCACGTTCTTCACTATCTTCAATGCCTACGTGCTGCGCCCCCTGGCGGTGCGCGATCCGTACAGCCTGTATAAAGTCGCTTGGACGAACCATGAAGGAATGCGTAGCGGGTTCGCGTGGCCGGAGTTCGAATCCCTCTCGCGCCATAATCCGGCCTGTTCGGAGCTCCTGGGCCAGCGCTTCCTGTTCGCGCGCGTGGAGAGCCATCCGCTGCAGGGCGAGTTGGTCACCGGCAATTACTTTCG
>DATGGM010000011.1:0-13579 GCA_035308525.1 Bryobacteraceae bacterium | reverse complement strand
CACCATATCGACCGCAATCAGCACCGCGGCCGGGCCGGTACGCTTTCCATTGCGGGTTTGCAACATATACAGCTTTCCGTCCTGGATGGTGTATTCGAAATCCTGCACGTCGCGATAATGCTGTTCCAGGCTGGTAGTGATTTCGCGGAGCTGCTTGTAAGCTTCGGGCATTAACGCGTTCAGTGTCTCGATGGGCTGCGGCGTGCGCACGCCGGACACCACGTCTTCGCCCTGCGCGTTGATCAGATACTCGCCGTAGAATACTTTCTCGCCGGTGGAGGGATTGCGCGTGAAGCCGACGCCGGTGGCGGAGGTGTCGCCCATGTTGCCGAACACCATGGCCTGGACGTTGACGGCGGTTCCCAGGTTGTCGGGGATGTTGTTCATCTTGCGATAGTGCTGCGCGCGGGTGTTGAACCAGGAGCGGAAGACGGCGTCGCGGGACATGGCGAGCTGCTGGATGGCTTCCTGGGGGAACGGCTGGCCGGTTTTCTTCTCGACCAGCTTCTTATAATCGACGATGACGGCCTTCAGGTCCTCGGCGGTCAGGTCGGTGTCGACCTTGGCGTGCACCTTCTTCTTGCGGCCATCGAAAACGTGATCGAAATCGTGCTTTTCGATGTCCAGCACCACGTTGCCGAACATCTGGATGAAGCGGCGGTAGCAATCCTGGGCGAAGCGGGGATTACCGCTCTTGCGCTCCAGGGCCAGCACGGTCTTGTCATTCAGGCCCAGATTGAGGACGGTGTCCATCATGCCCGGCATGGAGAACTTGGCGCCCGAGCGCACACTGACGAGCAGCGGGTTGTCGGTATCGCCGAGGGTCTGTCCCATCTGCTTCTGGAGCTTCTCGAGAGCCTGCAGCATCTCCTTGTGGATCTCACCCGGAACCTGGTTCTGGTTGTCGAAGTAGATGTTGCAGACTTCGGTTGAAATGGTGAAGCCGGGCGGCACCGGCAGATTCGCCCGGCACATTTCGGCCAATCCGGCGCCTTTGCCGCCGAGGATATCTTTCATCGTTCCGTCGCCATCGGCCCCTCCGGGACCGAATTGATAGACGTGTTTTTTCATCATCTTCTCCTTTATGAGTTCGTGACAATCTCCGAGAAATCGGCAAACGTGCGAAACTGTTCGAGTAAATTGTGCAGCATAGCCAGGCGATTGGCGCGCACCGCGGGTTCCGGCGCGTTCACCAGCACCTTGTCGAAAAACAGGTCCACTCTGGGCCTGAGCGCTCCGATGACTGTTTCAATTGGTTGCTTGGCGGAGCGATTCATCTCAGCAAAAAGATCGCTTTCGGGGCCGGGTTCGAGGTGCGCGGGGTTGAAGGGACCGCCTTGGAAGGCGGCCTGGCGCAGGATGTTCTTGATGCGCTTGAAGCTGGCGGCCAGGGGCTCGAAATCGGGGGTGAGGCGGATGCGGGCCAGGCGTTCGAGGCGCGATGCGAGATCCGGCAGATCGCTCCAGCCAGCGGCCATGGCGGCGTTGACCTCGTCGTAGGCGAAGCCGCGCACTTCGCGGAAGTAGAATTTGACGCGGTCCTCGAAGAATTCAACGAGCTTTGAGTCGTCGCCGATGAACTTGAGCAGCGGCACGCTGAGCCTGGCTTCGGCGATGATCTTCACGACTCCCTGCGCGGCGCGGCGTAAAGCGAAGGGGTCGCGCGACCCGGTGGGCGCCATGCCAACCTTGAAGCACTGGCGCAGCGTGTCCAGCTTGTCGGCCAGGGATACCAATTGCCCGGTGGTGTTGCGCGGGATGGAATCTTCCATGCTTTCGGGCTTGTAATGGCCGTAGATGGCCTGCCAGACGGCTTCAGGCTCGCCTTGCGCGCGTGCGTAGAGTCCGCCGACTACGCCTTGCAATTCAGTGAATTCCTTAACTAGTTCGGTCGTCAGGTCGCACTTGGCGAGGAGGGCGGCGCGCTGGGCGTGTTCGTCGCCGCCGAGTTCTTTCACCAGTTCGACGACGCGAACGGTCTTGTCCAGATAGGATCCGAGCCTGGCCTGGAACGTCACGTGGCCGAGGTCTTCGACGCGATCCGCGAGCTTTTTGCGCTGATCGGTTTGCCAGAAGAAGCGGGCGTCGTTGAAGCGGGCGCGCAGGACGCGCTGGTTGCCGCGGCGCACCAGGCCCTGGGGGTCGGCGTTGGTGTTCATCACGGCAACGAACCTCGGCGCGAGATGCCCGGATTCGTCCACTACCGAGAAATATTTCTGGTGGTGGCGCATTACGGTGATGAGGACTTCTTCGGGCAGTTCGAGGAACTGCGGGTCGAAGTCGCCGGCGATGGGCGTGGGATATTCGGTGAGGTTGACCAGCGTTTCGAGGAGCGATGGATCGGCTCTTACGCCAAAATTCCTAATGCCTTCGTTGATCCGATTGCGGCGCTCGCCGGCGGAGAGGATTACGAAGCTGTCACGCAACGTCTGTTCGTAGGTCCCGACGCTAACGGTGGCGAAAGTGCCCAGGCGGCGGTGGCCCCAGGTTACATTGCCGGAGTGCACGCCCGCCAATTCGAAGGGGATTACTTCGTCGCCCAACAGCGCCACGATCCAGCGAATCGGACGGATGAAACGCGCGCCGGTTTTGCCCGTCCAGTACATGGTTTTGGGGAAGGTGATCTTCAGGATGACGCCGGGCAGGGATTCGGCCAGCACGTCGATCATGCGGCGGCCGGCGGTCTGGCGCAGGCAGGTGTAGTAATCGCCCTCGACGGTGAGGTCGGACGGGGCGACTCCCTGCTTGCGGGCGAAGCCTTCGACAGCTTTCCCGGGGGCGTTCTTGCGCGGACCGGTCACGCGCTCTTCGGTATCGGGCAATCGCTCCGGGAGACCTTCCGCCCGGGCCACCAACCGGCGAGGGGTGGCATCCATTCGCGCCGGAAACAATAATTGCGCCCGCAGGCTTTCGAGTGCGCCGGGAATCATCCAGTCGGGGATCTCCTCGGTGCCGATTTCGAGCAGAAAAGGCAGGCTCATGGCGCGGCCTCCTGCTGATCGGCCCAGGCCTGCGCCACGCCGACCGCCAGTTTGCGCACGCGCTGGATGACACCTACCCGCTCCGTCACGCTGATGGCGCCGCGGGAATCGAGGGTATTAAACAGGTTGGAGCATTTGAGCACGTGGTCATACGCGGGCAATAGCGGAAAACGCGCCTTCCCGGCGGATTTCGGATACGCCGCCAGCAGCCGCGCGGCCTCGCCTTCGTGCAGATCGAACAGCTTCCAGAGCGTATCCACATCCGCCATCTCGAAGTTATAGACCGAGAATTGCAGTTCGTCGGCCAGGCGCACGTCGCCGTAGGTGAAGCCGGGCGCCCATTCGATATCGTAGACGCTATCCTTCACCTGTAGAAATGCCGTGAGGCGTTCCAGTCCGTAGGTCAACTCGGCGGGCACCAGCTCCAGGTCGATGCCGCCGCACTGCTGAAAGTAAGTGAACTGGGTGATCTCCAGGCCGTCGAGCATCACCTGCCAGCCGATGCCCCAGGCGCCCAGGGTGGGCGCTTCCCAGTTATCTTCCTCGAACTTGATGTCGTGCTGGCGGAGGTCGATGCCGACGGCCTCCAGGCTGCCCAGATACTGCTCGATCACGTCGGCGGGCGACGGTTTCAGGATGACCTGAAGCTGGGAGTGTTTGTAGAGGCGGTTGGGATTCTCGCCGTAGCGTCCGTCGGCGGGCCGGCGGCTGGGCTGGACATAGGCCACGCGGTAGGGCTTGGGTCCCAACACGCGCAGAAACGTTTCAGGGCACATGGTGCCGGCGCCCACTTCCACGTCGTACGGTTCCTGAATGATGCAGCCGCGGGCCGCCCAATAGGCCTTCAGCTTGAAGATGATCTCCTGGTAGGAATCCATGGTCTATTCGGCTTCCAGCACCGGCGGGGTCATCAGTTTGCGCTCGATGTGCTGCTCGATCTGCTGCACCAGAAAGCGGCGCAGGTCCGCGCAGCGTTCGCGCGCCCAGCCCGATTGTTGGATTTGGGCGACCGGTCTGTGCAAGATTTCTTCCGCCATCAACCTGGATTCCGCACTCAATTCCCAACTGCCCGCTCCGGTTGTGCGGCGGCATTCGCTGCACAATAATCCCGCGCGGCCGCGATAGAAAAACGCCCGTTCCCGTGCTTCGCCGGCGTCGAGCACGCTACCGCAGCCCAAACAAACGTTCAGCTCGGGCATCAGGCCGGCCAGCCGCACCGCCCAAAGGCTGAAGTAAGTGGCCGCGCGCCAGACGTTGCCGGAATCGTCGGCGGCTCCCGCGGCGTGCATGTGTTCCAGCACGGCGATGAGCAGACGGAAGAACCGCTCGTTGGGCTCGGCCGGCGGCAGTAACTGATCTGTAACTTCCGCGAAAAAATCCAGCGCCACTCCCGCCCGGTAATCCGACAGCAGCCGGAATTGGGAAGCCAGCAGATCGCAGGAATCCAGATTGACCAATTCTCTGTTCTCGCGCTGGAAATACGACAAGCGCACTTGCGAAAGCCGCTCCAATCCCGCGCCGAACGGGCTCTTCGGGCGGCGCGCCCGCCTGGCCACGCCGCGCAATTTCCCCTGGTCGCGAGCGAGAAAGCTGACGACGAGGTCCGCTTCCTTGAGGGGGTAAGTGCGAAGCACGAAGGCCTCGCTCACGCGAGCCGGCACATTTGGAAATTTAAGAGTAACACATCGCGCTTGGACGTGCTGCGCGGCTGCCGCACCCGGGTGTGCAGCACAAGAGTGGAGGTTTGATTTTCGCGTTGGAAGCGGGACGAAAAGCACATGGCCGGCGATGAACGCCGATAAAAAGACCAGCCATAATTAGGTGAGGCCTCCCATGTCAACTCTCTTTCGCAATGCGCGCATTTTCGACGGAGAATCCGCCTCACTGCGCGAAGGCCTGGACGTGCTGGTGGCCGGCGGCCTGATCCAGCAGGTCGCGCGGCGCCCCCTGGAGACCGCTGAACCGCCGGACATGGTGGATTGCGGCGGCCGGGTGCTGATGCCCGGCCTGATCGATGCGCACGTGCACGTCTACGCAGCGGGGCTGAACTTCACGCGCGTGGCGCAGTCGCCGTTCTCGTACCTGGCGCATTTCGCGGCGCGGTTCATGCGCGCCAGCCTGGATCGCGGTTTCACCACGCTGCGCGACGTGGGCGGCGGCGACGCCGGCCTGGCATCGGCGCTCAAGGATGGGCTGCTGGAGGGCGTGCCCCGGCTCTTCTACGGCGGGCGCGCCATCAGCCAGACCGGCGGGCACGGCGACTTCCGGCCGGGGGACCTGTGCGTCTGCCATATCGACTCCCTTACCGTAATCGCGGATGGGGTGGATGCGGTGCGGCACGCGGTCCGCGAAGAACTGCGCCACGGCGCATCGCATATCAAGCTGATGGCATCCGGCGGCATCGCTTCTCCCACCGATCCGCTGGAACGCTGCCAGTATTCCGATGACGAGATCCAAGCGGCAGTCGATGAGGCGTCGCGCGCCGGTTCTTACGTGGCCACCCACTGTCATCCGGCGGAAGCCGTCCGGAGATCGGCGGCGCTGGGTGTACGCTCGATCGAACACGCCACGCTGATCGACCGGGACACCGCGGAGTTCATGGCCGAACGCGGCGCGTTCGCGGTGCCTACCATGGCCACGCTGGCGGCCCTATCCGACGACGGCGAGAAGCTGGGGCTCCCGGCCGTCAGCCTGGAAAAGCTGCGGCGCATCGGCGACCGCGCGTTCGCGGGCCTGGAAATCATGAAGCGCGCGGGCGTGAAAATGGGGCTGGGCACCGACCTGCTCGGTGCGCAGCATGTCCGGCAAACGACCGAGTTCACTTTGCGCGCGCAGGTTCTGCCGGCGATTGACATCTTGCGCTCGGCCTGCGCGGTGAATGCCGAGCTGATGGGCCAGTCCGGCCGGCTGGGTACGATCCGGGAAGGCGCCGCGGCGGACCTGCTGGTGGTAGACGGCAATCCGCTGGAAGACATTTCACTGCTGGCCGCGAACGGAGAGCGCCTGACGGTGATCATGAAGGACGGCAGGTTTCACAAGCGAGCCGCCTAGCGGCGCTTCAAGGCTTCGAGTTCCGCCAGCGTGCGCGGCCAGTCGGAACCCAGCAGCCGGGAGAGACCCCGATCGGCCAGCACCTTGCCGTTGGTCTGGCAGCGCGCGCAGTAATTTGTTTCGTTGTCGGCGTAGCGGATGCGCTGCACGGGCTCGCCGCAGCGCGGGCAGGGCCGGCCGAAGCGTCCGTGCACGGCCATGCCTTCGCGAAAGGCGGTCACCTTCTCCGGGAACTTGCCACGGGCCTCCGCCCGCAGGCGCTCGAGCCATCGGCGCAGCGTGCCCCCGGTGGCGGCATGCAGGCGGGCGATTTCCTCCGCCGTCAATTTGCGCGTCCGCGCGATGGGCGAGAGGCGCGCGGCGTGCAGGATTTCATCCGAATAGGCGTTGCCGATGCCACTGAACGTGCGCGGATCGGTGAGCGCCCGCTTCAGCGTGTGATTCTCGAAAGTGAGCGCCTCGCGAAACGCAGCCAGATCCGCCTCGAAGACATCTATGCCGCCGGGATCGAGGGCGCGCAACCCTTCTTCGCCGTGAACTACATGCAGCGACGCGCGACGCTTACTGCCGGCCTCGGTGAGGGTGAGGGTGCCGTGCGCGAAATCGAACGCGGCCAGGTTCTGGCGGCCGGACAGCTTCACATGCGGCGGGCGCCAGTGCAGCCGCCCGGCGATCATCAGGTGCAGAACCAGCCAGATGTCGCCCTCCACGCCAATGGCGATGCGTTTACCAACGCGGCGCAACCCACGCACCACGCGTCCTTCGGAACTGGCCAGGGGCGGCTCCATAGTGCGCAGCAGGAAGGGATTGGCCAGCCGCACACGCTCCAGGGTCTGCCCCATGACGCGCGGTTCGAGCGCCTCGATGTAGGCGGTTATGTCAGGCAACTCCGGCACTTATTCCTTGCCGAGCCAGCGCAACCGCGCCACGAAGTGCCGTCCCTCACTGCCGTAGAACATCAGGTAATTAGGCGATTCCACGATATTATTCACCACGGTGGGATTCTGGTGGCCCGTCAGGTTGTTGACGCCACCGCGTAGGGCGAAGCGATACTTACCCAAGTGCAGGCGCCATTCCAGGTGCAGGTTGAGGTTGAAATAGTCCGGAAAACGAAACGTGTCGGGGGCGCCGATCAGTTGACCGGTGTCGTGCTGAGTGGAGAACGGGAACCCGGTGCGCTCTTCGAGCAGATAAGCCAGCGACCAGTTCTTCCACAGGGTGGGCAGGTAGCCCCAGCTCAGGAAACGATTGGGAGCATCCCAGGGCATAGGCCCGGCATTGTCCGGCCCGATCAGCAGCGTCTGCTCGAGCGAGGGGTCCAGCACTTCGTTGGAATGCGTGCGCGAGCGCGTATAGCTGGCCATCCATTCATAGCGGCCCCGGAGATCCTGATGCACGATGACCTGCGCGGCATCGTACTGGTCATGACGGGCGCTGGTCAGCGTGAAGATCTGTTCCACGTTCGTCGAGTGATAAGCACTGGCGATCTCGGGCGGCGCCGGAATGGGCGCGGGCAGCGTGTTGACATAAGCGAATCCATCGCCGCCACGCTTGCGGTGCAGGCTGAAGCTGGCGCGAATCCGCCAGGGAAACTGGTGATCGAGGCCAAAGCTCCAGTTCTGATAGAGGGGCGCCTTCAGATGTTCGTTCGGCAACGTGTAAAACGATACGGCATTGGGCAGCAGCAGCGATCCGTTCGCGGCATAAATGTCGGTGAGGGTGTACTGATCGAGTGGCCGCGTGAAGAGTTGGATGATGGTGGGGTCGTAAAGCGCGGCAAATCCGCCGGAGACGCGGGTGCTGCCCGATCCGAAGGGCGCCCAGGAAAGCGCCAGGCGCGGCGACCACAACCAGCGGCGCAGAATCTCGTCCCAGTCCTCGCGCACGCCCAGCTCCAGGAACAGGTTTGGACGCACCTGCCAGTGGTCCGTAATATAGGACGCCGCCGTCAGACCGGGGCGGCTGAGATATCCGTCGCCCGCGAAGGTGACGGAGCGGAGCAGATTGGAATTTACGCCGTAGAGGTCATAGCCGGTGCGGCTGATGCCTTGCGAATAGTTCAGGCGGTCGACGTCGGCGCCCATCTTGAGCTGGTGGGCGCCGGCCAAATGCCAGGAAGGCAGGAACAGGTTGGCCAGGAATTGGCCGCGCCGCGAATGCTGCGTGGAATTGAGAAAGTTGTACCCCTCGACACTGTTGGGCGTGATGATGTAAGTTCCTGTACCGAGCGGCACAAAGCGCGCCAACGTCCACATCTCGGCGAAGCCCAGCTCGAGCAGTGTGGCGTGCGCCACGTAGATCTGATCTTTCAGCGCCAGAAAATAAGTCCGCCCGCGCTCATCGAGAGTGGTGGAAGGAGGGCTGAGCGCGCCCAGGCCGAATTCGGTAGCGCGTTGATAGTTGACCAGGAAGTCCGAGTACAGAATGTTGCCGGGCGTAAGGTTGACCTGCGAGTGCAACATGTTGCTGCCCTGCAGGGAGGTGGTGGTGTTTTCGTTGCTGGGCAGCCCCGGAATCACGGTGACGTTGTAATCGGCGTCCAGGTTGTCGGAGAACCAGGCGCGGCCCTTCACGATCGGGCCGGAGAAGTTGAAGCGCGGAGTCCAGTCTCCCAGATGCACCCCTCCGGACGTATTTAAGCCGGGGACGAAATTGGTCGCCGAATAGCGGAAGTGATCGTCGCCGGTCTGCGTTTTGATTTGCAATGTTCCCGCGGAGCCTTGACCGTATTGAGGCGAGTAGCGCCCGCTGAGATAATCCAGGGAACTGACGGCTTCCACGCTCACCGTGGTGTTCAGTGTGCCAGTCAACGGGTCGCTGACGTTGAATCCATCCAGCAGGTAGTTAGTCTGGCTCTCGCGCCCGCCGTCGAAGTGCAGGCCGCCGGCGGTGTCCATGATCTGTCCGGGTATCAGGGTCATGGCTTCGCGCAGGCTGTGCGTGGACGGATACGGGATGTCCATGATCTGGACTCCGCTGAGCTGGCGCTCCGACTGCGTTTGCTCCACATCCACCGCGTCGGGCGAGGCGCGCACGTCGACCGACTGCAGCACTTCCTTGACGTGATTCAAAACCAGGTCCACATCGCCCATGCCGGGGTGCACGTCGACCAGGAGATCCTTCACGGGCAGATATCCGGACTGTGTAGCGGCGAAGGAGTAGTGTCCCGCGGAATCGACGCGCAGCTTGAATCCGCCGGTGGGGTCGGTGGTGGCGTGCCATTCCGCACCAGACGCGCTGCGCGCAACGACGTCGGCGCCGGCTATGCCTGCTTCGTTCTCGTCGATCACACGCCCGGACACGGCAATCTGGGCGTGCAAGGAAACGGCACAGGCAAGCGCGGTTGCTCCGAGCCAGAAACCTTTCACAGGCGGTCCTCGTCCATCGCTTTACTCAATTGACGGAGGCAAGATGATATGCGACTCGTTGCGCAGACTCTCCAGGTACTTATTATGACGCTTCCCGGCATGGCCCTGGCCGGCGAATTGGAGATTGGCGGCGCGGCCGGTTTCGGCTTCTACCAGAGCGCCACCATCAGCAACGCGGACGGTTCCGCTTCGGCTACGTACGGGTCGCGGTTCGCGTTAAGCGGATTTGCCGAATGGGATTTCAGCAGGTGGCTGGGCATTGAAGGCCGCTACATCTTTCAGGACGGCGACCCGAAGCTGACCTCCCAGGGTCTGGAAGCGAGTCTGGATGGCCAGACGCAAGCCGTGACGGCTGAAATGGTGTTCCACGCCACGCCCAAGGGGTCGCGCTGGACGGTGTTTGTACCCGTGGGCGGCGGGTTTAAGGATTACCAGAACACGCAGACCATACCTGGAGCGCGGCCGCTGAGCGACTTCGCTTCACTGGTGACCGGGTCGCAGATATGTCCCGTGTTCAGCGCCGGGGCAGGCGTGAAGTTCGCCATCTCCCAGCACTGGCATTTGCGAGTGGAGTTCCGCTATTACGACACACCGTTTCCAAGCAAGTCGATCGCAGCGGCGCCGGGCTCGCAAGTCCACGGCTGGATGCCTGATATTGTGCCGACGTTGGGAATCAGCCGGGTATTCTGAATAGTGATGGAACAGCCAGAAGCGGCAGTGGCGCTGGTGGCCGCGCGCGCGACGGAATCGGTGCTGCTGATCCGGCGCGCGGATCGCGCAGAGGACCCCTGGTCCGGACACTGGTCATTTCCGGGCGGCCGCCGCGAGCCGGAAGACAGCGACCTGCTGCACACGGCTCTGCGCGAACTGGAAGAGGAGTGCGGCATTCGTCTCACCCGCGAGCCGGTGACTGCGCTGCAGCCAGCGACAGCGCGGCGCCGGGTGGGGCGGTTCCTGCTGGTGGCGCCATTCGTGTTTTGCCTGGACGATCAACTGCCGGTAAGGCTGGATGCGCGCGAGGCCGTGGAGGCGCGCTGGATGCCGCTCGCCACCCTGCGCGATCCGGCCCGGCATGAGCTGCTGCCGGTTTCGGGTCTGCCGCCGGAGGTGCGGTTTCCGGCGATCGCAATGGGCGCCGCGCCGCTGTGGGGCTTCACTTATCGCTTGATTACCGACTGGCTGGGACTGAATCCGCCGGAAGACAGCATATTGGATGCGGGATTCCAGGCGGCCCAGGCATTGCTGGATGGCTTGATGGCGCACGGTTGGGCGCTCAAAGACGGCTGGGTGGATCGGGGAGGCGCCAAGGTGGCGCGGGTCCGCGGGACGATCCCCACCGGCTTGGTGTGGAAGTTGATGAGGACTGCGGGAGCCGAGGCACACATCCCGCACGTCAACAGGCTGGAAGTCTGGCCCGAGTTTGTGCGGCTGGTGGGCCTGGCGTTCGAGGAGTATTTGATCCGCGCCGACGGTTGAAGGAGCTATTCAGTGCGCAACGCGTCCACCGGGTTCACGGACGCGGCGCGGCGCGCGGGGATATAGCTTGCCAGAAGCGCGGCGATGGCCAGCACGGCGGCGACGGCGGCGAGGGTGAGCGCATCCCAGGACTGAATGCCGAAGAGCAGCTTGCGCATCAGCGCGGCCGCAGCCAGCGATCCAAGCAGACCCGCGACGATGCCGATTACCGTCAGCCATCCGGCCTCGCGCAGGATGAGGTGGTAGACGGCGCCACGCTGCGCGCCGAGAGCGATGCGCACACCAATCTCGCGGGTTCTCCGGCTGACGGAATATGCAATCACGCCGTACAACCCGATCACACCCAGGAGCAGGGCGATGGCGGCGAAGCCTCCCACGAGCCACGCCGCGGATCGATGCAGATAGGCGGAGGGCGAAACCGCGATCCTTTCCGGCATGGTAGTGGCGTCGAGCGTCACGATGCCGCGGTCGATCTGATGGATCGTGGCCGCCATGGCGGAGAGTATTGACTGCGGCGCCTGCGTGGCACGAACGGCCAGGGAATAATAGGTATCCCCGTTTTGGTTGACCGGCAGGTACTCGGCCGGCCAGATTTCCGAATCGAGGGGACCTTCGCGAATGTCTTCCACCACTCCGACGATGGTGCGGATGGACTTCGGCGACAGTTCGATGTCGCCGAATTGTTTGCCGACGGGATCTTCGCCGGGATAGTATTTCCTGGCCAACGCCTGGTTGACGACGGCCACGCGGGGCTTCGACAGGTCTTCGGCATCGGTGAAGTAACGGCCGCGCAACAGCCGCGCCTTCAGGGTGGTGAAATAATCGGAACTTACTTCCCGCTGATTCACTTCATTGTGCTCGCCGCTATACGGGTGGCCCACGAAGCGGATCCAATCGGTATTGCCATTGAAGCTCACGGGCAGCACGCTGGTGATGCCCACGGATTCGACGCCGGGCAGGGCGGCCAAGCGGCTCACGATATTCCGCCCGAGCGCCACGGCTTGCGGGTCTTTGCCGTAGGCGGCATCCGGCGCCACCACCATCATGGTGGCCAGATGGCCGGGCTGGAAGCCGAGATAGACGTGCAGCAAACGGTAGAGGCTCTGACCCAGCAGTGCGGCGCCCACCAGCAGCACCATGGCGGTGGCCAGTTCCACCACCACCAGCCGGGCGCCGACACGCCGCCAGGTGTTTCCGGCGGAGCCGCGGCTGCCTTCCGCGAGTCCTTCGCGCATCCCGGCGAATGAGAGCCGCAGGGTGGGAGTCAACGCGAACACCACCGCTGCCAGCAGCGCGATCACAAACGCGAAGGCGGCCACCCGCGGGTTCAAGCCGAGGCCAGCGAGAAACGGCATGCCGGCCAGCATATCGACTGGGATCAGGCGGCCGAGGAGCTGCATGGCCCAGGACGCGGATAGCAGGCCGATGGCGCTGCCCGCCGCCACCAGCACCAGGCCCTCCGTCACGAACTGGCTGATCAGGCGCGCGCGGGAAGCGCCCAGCGCGCTGCGCACGGCCATCTCGCGGCGGCGGCTTTCCGAGCGGACCAGCAGCAGGCTGGCCACATTCACACACGCGATCAGGAGCAGCAGGCCGGCTCCGCCCAGCAGCACCAGCAGGATCGGGCGGATGTCACCCACGATGACGTCCGCGAGAAGCGCCACGCCGGCGCCCTGGCCACGGTTGGTCCCCGGATAAAGCTGTTCGAGCTGCTTGGCGATCAGCGCCGTGTCGGCCAGCGCAGCCTCGACGGAGACGCCGTCCTTCAGCCGGGCGATGCCATAGAGATTGTGGCAGCCGCGCCTTTGCTCGCAGTAGCCGGAAGGATTCAGCGTAGTCCAGTATTCAGCGGCCGGGGTGGGAGCGAAATGAAACTGCGGCGGCAGCACACCGATGACGGCGTACAAGGCGCCGTCGAGGGTCACCGATCGCCCCAGCACATCGGGGCTGGCGCCATAGCGGTTCCGCCAAATGGCATTGCTCAGCATCACGCCGCGGGCCGCGCCGGGGAGATCCTCGCCCGGCCGGAAGTCGCGTCCCAGCGCCGGAGCGATGCCCAAGACGCGAAAGAACCCGGCGCTCACGCGGGCGGCATGCGAGGGTTGCGCGCCGGTAGGCGTGGTGACGATGTAGCCGGTATTGTTGTAGGCCTCCAGCGAGGTGAATACCTTGTTGAGTTTCTTCCAATCGAGGTAATCCAGATACGACAGGTTGCATCGCGGGCACTGCGGAATGTGCTCGTAAACGCCGACCAGCCGGGCAGGATTCAGGTAAGGCAGCGGCTTGATGAGGGCCGCATCTACAAAGGCGAAGATGGCTACGCTGGCGCACATGCCCAGAGCCAGCATCAGGATGGCGGTGCAGGTGAAGCCCAGGTTCTTGCGCAGCAGCCGGATGGCAAAACGAATGTCAAAGAGCAGGTACTCGATGAAGGGGACGGTAGCGCGCTCGCGGTAAGCCTGCAGTGTGGGGGTGAATCCTCCCCACTGCAGCAGGGCTTCGCGGCGCGCCTGCTCGGGAGTCATGCCCGCGCGGAGGTTGTCGTCGATGTGCAGCTGAAGATTGCTCTCCATCTCGGCGGTGAGCTCGCGATCCCGTCCGGCGGGGCGGAACAGGCCGGTGAGCCGGCGGGTCCAGGCGCGCAGGGGTTTCATGGCAGGTCCCCGGCGGGCGCCAGGAAGCGCGCCAGGATGGCGGTGGCCT
>DATGGM010000010.1:0-3127 GCA_035308525.1 Bryobacteraceae bacterium | reverse complement strand
CCCTCGACACAGACGAACAAGAAGATGCAGATGAAGAAGCCGCAGAACGCCAAGCCGACTGCGCCTACCGCGAGGCCATGCCGCCCCTTGACGGAATTCGCAATGCTCGCGACTTTATCGCCTGCATCACCTACGGCTGCATGATCGGCGCCATCGATGGCGCGGATTATTCGCGCTTTCTCTACGCTGTCCAGGTCATTCACACCACCCGGCGCGTCCGCAAGCCGAAAGCGAAAACCGCCAGCAAGGAAACCCATTCCGAGGCCCCCAAGACCACCGAGAACGCCGCTTCAACGCCATTTGCGGCGCCCGTCATGGCCGCCTAAAGCACACGATTACAGGATCTTGAAGAGGGCGCACAGGCGGAATTGAAGGGCACCCCCCTCCCCCGGCTCCCTGCCTCTCTCCGCGACTGTGAGACTGTGTGCCCTCCGAAAGCATCTGCCGGGCATGGTCAGGAACAGGGCTTACGACGGCAGCCGGTACGGGCGCCCGCGGTACATGCCCACGGTCTCCACCGCACGCACGCGAATCACCTGCGCGGTGGTGTTGTCGTTGCCGTCGATCTCCACCGCCCGGGCCACCAGTTCGCGCGCGATTTCCTCCGCCGCCTTGTGCTGCGAAACGATCTCCGCGATGGCGTCATCACTCATTTCGTCGTGCAGGCCGTCGGTCGACAGCACCAGCGTGTCGCCGGACTGCAGCGTGACCGCGGTAGTATCCGGCGACACAAACATCTCCGGCCCCAGCGAGCGGATGAGCACGTGCCGCGACTCCGACTCCGCGGCGTCGCTGGCCGAGAGCAGCCCCATCTTGCGCTGCTCATTGACGAGGGTATGATCCTGCGTGACGCGGCGCGCCTGTCCGCCGCGAACCAGGTAGCAGCGCGAATCGCCGACATGCGACACCACCGCCTGGTCGTTTCTTATCGCGCAGGCCACCAGTGTGGTGGCCATGCTCTTGCCGCGATATTGCGGAGCCAGGCGGCAGTCGTGGACCGCGGCGTTGGCGTGTTGAACCAGGCGCGGCATCAGGCCGGTCAGCAGCGTGTCTTCCTGCGCCTCTCCAAACTCCTTGGTGACCACAGAGATGGCCGTAGCCGATGCCACCTCACCCAGGTCAGACCCGCCCACGCCGTCGGCTACGGCAAACAGATATCCATGCGAGCGCGCCTGGTGCCGCGAGATGGGAATGAACCATCCCATCGCGTCTTCGTTATTGGTTCGAACCTTGCCCGGATCGCTTGCCTGGCCGTACTGAACATCCAGCATAGGAGATGAGTTCTCAGTTCGTAGTTCACTGCGGCTTCCGCCCTCCCGACAGAAATGGGGAGCAAATCCATCTTCTCAAAATGCGAAAGGGTGGACCCTCGCTCAGGCGAGAGCCCACCCGTATTCTTGCCCGATTTACAAGGCCACCGAGGACGTCTGCTTGCTGTCGACCAGCAGCGCCTTGCCTTTCTTCTTCGAGCTCTTGATGAAGTACCAGGCGCCGTAGAGGCCCCATACCGCGGAGATGCCCAGCGCGCCCAGCGGCTCCATCTTGGTGCCCAGGTTGAAGAACGGCCCGATGACGTAGACCGCCATGCAGGCGAGGTTGGCGAGCAAACCGAATCCCGGAATGAACAGGTGGACGAGCGGCTTGTAGTCGGGCCGGCCGCGGAAGGCCACAATGCACAACAGGCAGCTCAGCCCATACAGAATGAACGTGCCGAAGTTGGAGGTGAGAGTGATGGTCAGCAGAGAGTTGGGCATGGCGGCCAGCTTATCGTGCGTGCTGTAGCCCCAGCTCGAGAAGATGTTGTGCGGCAGCGCGGCGATGCTCGCGTCGGTGGGCGCGCTGGCGTCGGCGAACACGAAAGACACGGCAACGCAGCCCAGCACCGCCGAGATCGCGGCCAGCGTCCAGATGGCGCGGCGCGGGGTCAGCGAGCCGGCATGGAGGATGCCGAAGTGTTCCGGAGCCTCATCGTCCTTGCCCATGGCGTAGGTTACGCGGGCGCCGGTGTTCATGCAGCTCAGCGTGGTGCCGATGAGCGCCAGGAACACGGTGAAGGCCTCAACCAGCATGAAGTACCGGCCATTCCCCTGGCCCAGCAGCGCATCGCCGACCATGATCATCATGTCGCCGATGGGCGCCGCCGAGCTTGCGGCGCCTTGCATCGTATACCCGGAGTTGAGGAAGTAGTTGGCGCAGAAATATTCGATCAGGTAGCAGAACATCCCCTGGATCAGCAGAGAAGCAATGACGGCGATGGGAATGTGTTTGGTCGGGTTCTTGGCTTCGCCTCCCATCGCGGTGACCGACTCAAATCCCACCAGGATGAGAATGGCGACCGTGGCCTGGATAAACACCCAACTGAACTTATGCGGCGAGACCACTGACGCCGCCGAGGTATGAGTCAGCATGTTGCCGCTGGAATCCTTGTCGGGATAGTCGATGGTGAACGGAATCGGATTGCCCGAGGCGTCCTTCGCCGCCACAGGGTTGCCGCTGGCGTCGCGAACCACGGACCCGTCCTTGGGATTGGTGGCGAACTGATAGGTGTAGGTCTGCAGCGTCTGCACGTCATAGTTGAACGCCGCTTTGCCCGTGGGATGGTTCATGCGGTAGCCGAGCGCCAGCACGCTGAACACCAGCAATGCAGAAATCTGCACGATGTTAATCGCCAGGTTCACAGCGGTGGAAGCGCCCGCGCCCTTCTGCGCGATCCATGCGACGAAGAACGAGAACACGATCGCAACCAGTCCCATGAATATCGGGCCCGGATTGCCGCCGCTGATGAAGCTCGGGAACAGGAAGCCAACCACGTATCCGACGAAGATGCCGGTGGTGGCCACCATCACGCCGGGGTAGACCCAGTAATAAAGGTGCGAGCCCCAGCCCACAATAAACTTGGCGATGCGGGCGTACCTGAATGCATTTTTCTGCGAGAGCATGGCCTGCTCGGCGTAGTAGTAGCTCGAGCCGGTACCAGGGTAGAGCTTGGAAATTTCAGCATAGGCTACGGCGGTCGCCAGACACAGGCCGAGAGCCAGCAGAATGCCCCACCACATTGCGGGGGCGGTGGAGGGCTGGCCCGCAGTGCCCGTGGTCGCCTGGATGAAGAACGTGAGCCATAGAAACG
>DATGGM010000009.1:0-3950 GCA_035308525.1 Bryobacteraceae bacterium | reverse complement strand
CGCTTCGTTCACCATGGTTGAGTTAATTGTCCAGGTGTGGCTGATGTTGTATTGCTGGAAGCGTTCGTTGACGATGCTGCCGAATCCCGGCACGTTGGCGCCGGTATACTCGAATAGCGCCTGTGGCTGCACAATGTGGTCGTCCTGGAAATAATAGTAGCCGGTCAGGTTCTGATGGTCGTTGATTTTATGGTCAATGCGGCCGGTCATCTGGTCGCCGCGCGTGGGACCGATTACCGTTCCTTGCCAGGTACCATCCGGCCGATTACCGAGTGGCACGTACTGGTTCATCAGGTCTACCGCGGTCTGGTCCATGCAGGGCTGCGGAATGACACTGTTCGGGAAAATCGGCGCCGTAATGGACGATGGGCTACCCGGTATCACGCTCCCATACCCCAATCCGCCTGCAGGACTAGCTAACGCCGCGTCAATGTTGGATTGGGTTGGCAGAGTCCCGCCTGCGGCGGTGATCGCTGCGGCACAGCCTGGGCGAGCAAGCAGCATCGGACCAAACTGATCATTCGTGATCATGCCCGCCAATCCTCCGCCTGGCCCGAAGTTCCCAGCTCGCTCCGCCGCGGTCGGAACATAGACCACTGGGAAGGTTGTAGGCCGGCGAATCCGGCGTCCTTCATACGACGCGAAGAAGAACGTCTGGTCTTTTCTGATCGGCCCGCCTAGCGTGGCGCCGAACTGGTTCTGCTGGAAATTGGGCCGCTCGGATTCGAAGTAGTTGCGCGCGTTCAGCACCTTGTTGCGGAAGAATTCGTACATGTCGCCGTGGTACCGGTTGGTGCCCGATTTGGTCACCACATTGACGACGGAGCCCGAGTTGCGTCCGTATTCGGCGTCAAAGGTGTTGGTCAGCACCCGAAACTCCTGAATGCTGTCCGGCGAGGGCTGTACCGTGGGTAGATTTACGAAAGCGTCATTGGCGTCGCCGCCGTTCACGCTGAAGTTATTGGCCCGCCCGCGCCCGCCGTTCACCGACACCGCGCCCGACTGGTCGCTGCCGTAAATGAGCGGATTGCCCATCTGCGACTGCACCCCAGGCTGCAACTGCAGGAACTGGTAGGTGTCGCGCGAGTTCAGCGGCAGTTGCGTCATGGAGCGGTCGTTGACCACCGCGCCCAATTGCGTGCTCGTGGTATCCACCAGGGGCGCTTCCGAGGTCACCTCCACCACTTCCTGCGCGCCGCCCACCTGCATGGTCATGTTCATGGTAATGACCTGGTTCACCAGCAGCGTCAGGCCCTTCTTGATGGCCTTCTTGAAACCCGTTTGCTCGTATTCCAGGCGGTAGTTGCCCACCGGCACCGCGGGAAATTCGTAGTGGCCCGCCTTGTCGGTTTGCGTGGTCTGGACTACGCCCGTCTGTTCGTTGGTCAGCTTTACGCTGACCCCGGCCAGCACGGCGCCCGTAGGGTCGCTCACGTTACCCAGAATTCTGCCGCCCGTGCCCTGGGCGTTTAAGAACAATGAAGATGCGGTTGCGAACCACAATACCAACAGCCAGCTAAAGGCTTTGCGGGGATGCATGCAACCTCCAGACGCGGGAGAAGAGTTGGACAATTTCACTCGACAATCAGCTTGCGCGGACTGCAAACCTTGCTATAATCGCGCAAGGTTAGAGAACTTAGCTCGGCCTGTCAAGCGAAAACATGGCTCCCCGGGGCGCTATATCGCCTTTTCTCCCAAAACGAAAATGGATGGCCCTAAGCCCAAGCCTTACTTGAAAATCGGCGACGTGGCCCGCATCGTGGGTGTTTCGCCCTCCGTCATCCGCTCCTGGGAGAGCCTGGGCCTGACCCGCCCGCAGCGCACCGCCAGCCGCTACCGCCTGTACAGCAGCGAAGACGTAAAATTGCTGAAAAAGGCGCGTTTCCTGCGCCGGGTGCGCGGGCTGAATGCGCCCGCCATCGTGCAGATGCTGAAGCGCAGCGGTGTGCTCCGCACTTCTCCCGACGGCGCCGGCGGCGGCATCGGCCTGCGCCTGCGCAATCTGCGCCTCCGCCGTGATCTCTCCCTGGCCGAGGTCGCCGGCTCGGTGGGCATATCTGTCGGTTTCCTCAGCGCCATCGAGCGCGGCCAGATGAGCGCCTCCATCGGCACCCTGCGCAAGCTGGCTCGTTTTTATAAAACCAACATTCTGGACTTCTTCGATCCCAGCGAGGCTAACACTCACCTGGTGCGTCCGGAAGGGCGCAAGGTCCTGGAGGCCGGACCGGGCGTGCGCATGGAGTTGCTGGCCTGGGGCAACGCCGTCATGGAACCGCACCTGTTCCGCATCGCCCCCAATGCCGGCAGCGGCGACTCCTACTCCCATGAAGGCGAGGAATTTCTCTATGTGCTGCGCGGCGAATTCAGAATCGCCCTCGATGGCGAATCGTACCTGCTCAAGCCCGGCGACAGCTTCTATTTTGAAAGCGCCACCCCCCACACCTGGTCCAATCCCGGCAAATCGGAAACCTGGGTGTTGTGGGTAAATACGCCGCCGACTTTCTAGCGGCACGAGGACTGCATGGAAACAATTCTTGAACAACCGCAGCCACGGCGGCACGCAGGCCAACTTTGTTCTGCACGCAAGCTCTCTCTCCTGATTGCTCTCGCCATACTCGCGCCGGCCCTTCCTCTCGCCGGGCAGGTCGCCCAGCCTGCCGACGCCGTACTCGTCCATGCCCGCATTTACACCGTGAATGCCCGCCAGCCCTGGGCGGAGGCGCTGGCGATTCGCGGCGGCAACCTTGTGGCGGTGGGCACGGAGGCGGAAATCCGCAAATATCGCGGCCCTTCCACCCGCGTGATTGACGCCGGTGGCCGCCTGGTGCTTCCCGGCTTCACCGATTGTCACATCCACTTCATGGATGGCTCTCTCAGTTTGGAGCGCATCAATGTCGAAGATGTAAAGACCATCGCCGGCATACAGCAGCGGGTGAAGGAGTTCGCGGCGGCGCATCCGCGGGATCCGTGGATCCTCGGCCGGGGCTGGTCTTACGACGTCTTCGGCAAGGCCGCGCTGCCCGACAAGAAATATCTGGATGAGGTGGTCCCGGACCGCCCGGTATTGCTGGAGGGCTACGACGGCCACACCTACTGGGCCAACAGCAAGGCGCTGCAGGCTGCCGGCATCACCCGTAACACCCCCGACCCGCCCACCGGCAAAATTGTCCACGATGCCCAGGGCGAGCCCACCGGCGCTCTGAAAGAAGACGCGGCGGCCGAACTGGTGCAGCGCGTCGTTCCCCAACCGACGCGCGAAGAGCGTCTGCAGGCCCTGCGCCAGGGAATGGCAGCGGCCAACAAGGCCGGCCTCGTGCGGGTGCATAGCGCGGGCGGCGACTTCGCCTATCTCGACCTGCTCGACCAACTGCGCCGGCAGGGCCAGCTTACAGTTCGCTTTTACGTCAGTGACATTGTCCGCCCGCCAGAATTAACCACCGCGGAAACCAACAAGCTGGAAAACGCGCGGGCGAAATATCACGACCAGTGGATCTCCGGCGGCGCGGTCAAATTCTTCCTCGATGGCGTCGTCGAGTCGCACACCGCCGCCATGCTGCAGCCCTACACCGACGATCCCAGCCAGAGCGGCAAGCTGTTCTGGGATCCGGCCAAATACAAGCAGGCGGTGGCGGAACTCAATGCGCGCGGCTTCCAGATTTTTACCCATGCCATCGGCGACCGCGCCGTGCGCCTGGCGCTGGACGCTTACCAGAGTTCGTATCAGAGCACCACGGTCAAAGACCTGCGCGATCGTGTGGAGCACATCGAGACCATCAGCGCGGCGGATATCACGCGCTTCGGCCAGCTGGGCGTCATTGCCAGCATGCAGCCTTTGCACGCTTATCCCGATGCCGACACGCTAAAGGTGTGGTCGCCCAATATCGGCCCCGAGCGCACTACCCGCGCCTGGGTGTGGCACAGCATCGCCGCCTCCGGCGGGCACCTAGATC
>DATGGM010000008.1:0-47731 GCA_035308525.1 Bryobacteraceae bacterium | reverse complement strand
GGCCTGCTGGTAGGCTTTCAGATGGCATTGTGCGTGGTGCTGCTGGCGGCCAGCGGGCTGATGATCCATAGCACCGTGAAACTCTACAACGCGCCGCTGGCCATCGATCCGGCAAACGTCTTGACGATGCGCGTAGATCTTCCGCAGACGAAATACGCAACTTCTGATCGGGTAAGCAAGTTCTATCGCAACCTTGAGACTACGCTCGGCAGCCTGCCGGGTGTGGCGCACGTTTCGCTGACATCGCATCTGCCCCTCTCGGGCTGGCGGGACTTCCGCGGACAGGTGGAAAATGCCGCCGGCAAACCGGGCAACCTGGGAGAATTCAGCGGGCTGGTGGTCGACGGGAATTACTTCGGGACCCTCGGTGTTCGTCTGCGGCGCGGGCAGGCGTTCCAGAAGGCCGAGGGCGTTGTAGTGAATGAGAGCTTCGCCGCCAAGTTCTGGCCAGGCCGGGATCCACTGGGTAAAAGACTCAGGGCCGCGGGTGGAAACGAGGGACCGCCATGGCTCACGGTCATTGGCATAGCGGCCGATGTCCAGCAGAACCGGTTCAGTCCGCTGGAACGCACTCCGCTCTTCTACTTGCCGTATGATGCGGAGCCGCAACGGTCGGTTTACGTGCTTGCGCGAACCGCCATACCGCCGGGAAACCTCGTGGAAGCATTCCGACGCGCGGTGCAGAGTCTGGACCGGAATCTGCCCGCGCAGGACGTGATGTCGCTCGAAAACTATATTGCGCGGCAGCGCTTGGACTCCGCCGTGTTTGGAAAGCTCTTTGCCTTCTTCGCGGCGATAGCGCTGCTGCTCGCGTGGGTGGGGCTATACGCGGTAGTGGCGCACGCGGTAAGCCAGCGGACCCCGGAGATTGGAATTCGCATGGCGATGGGCGGAACGCGCGTAGATATTTTCAGCCTTATCGTGAAGCAGGGAATGCGGCAGGTCCTGGGTGGATTCGCAGTCGGGCTTCCGCTCGCCCTTGTGGTCACACGCGGCCTGAGCCACCAACTGGTTGGAGTTTCGCCGTCTGATCCGGCGACTTACGGCAGTGTCGCGGTGGTGCTGGGACTCGCGGGGCTTCTGGGGTGCGCCATTCCGGCGCGAAAAGCGATCCGGGTGGATCCGCTAACCGCGCTGCGCCACGAATAGCGCGCCTGGCCGAAACAAGTGATAATCTTCACCACGTACATGGTACGGGTGGTACGGAGGCGATTGACACTCGCGCTCCGGCAGAGCAGACTATATCCGTGCCCTGGATTCTCCGTGTCTTGGCTGCAATTCCGCTGACACCGTGGTGGGTGCGCGCCCAACGGCGGCAGCACCGGCGCGAGATGCTGGCACATCTCCAACGGTATTACGCGAACTGACTATTGCTGGCGTAGCGCGGGCATCGGTATGGGAATGTTCAGCGACGTCGCGCCAACTCCCACGCCACCCTGGCACGTGTTCGGGGGATAGGTGCAGCCAGTGCCATTGCCCTGGCATCCTCCCGCCCAGAACATGTAGCCCAGCATGCCCTCTGTCACGCCCGCACCTTGCGGCGGAAGTGTTTCGACAAAATTAGCAGCCGCGTTTTGATCCGAGCTCGTGAATGTGGCGCAGTTCGGCGTGCTTTGGACCAGCCAGAGGCTCCCCGTCAGTTTGGCGGGCGCCAGCGGCGGCACCGAGCCGCTCAGGCCGTCGACATGCTGCTGCCACCCGGTCTCCAGGGTCGTTATGCTGGTCTTCTGCGATGCCACCATGGCGTTGGCGTAATCCAGCACGGGATTGCTGGTGGTGAGCCAGTTGGTGGTGGCGTAGTTGGCCAGGGCCGTCAGATACTGATCGTCGTTTCCGAGATCGATGGTCAGGCGCGCCGGTTGGTAGCCGCCGGTGGAGTCAAACGGCAGGACCGAGCGGTATGCCGTCACGAAGCTTTGCAACCCGGTGAGATTCGGGCCGCTGCTCTTTTCGTAATCGATCTCCATGCCGACGTTGAATTGTTTGGCTGCATTGGCGGCATTGATGCCAAGCTGCGTGGGATTGCTCGAAAGGGCTTTGTCCCAGTTCTTGGTATAGCTGAACCCGCCGATCGACATCATGACGCGGATGCCTTTGCTCTGGAAATAATTCACCACTGCGGTTGTCATGCCGATGGGAATGCCGTTGACGGTGGCCGAGTCTGTCGTAAGATTCATCAGCTTCACGGGATTGACGAAACTCAGCACCACCACATTCACCGAAGGGTTGCCGTTACCACGATCGATGATCCAGTGGTTATCGGTGTCGAATGTAGTCATGTTGGGCACCGATGCCCAACTGCAGGCGTCCGAGTAACAATGCCACAGGCCATAGATCTGCATCTGTGTCTGCGCACTTAGGATTGTGCTGATCAGCACCAACCCCGCAATCGGGAAAAAGCACTTCAAGCTTCGCATCTTGGCGGCCCCTTCGATGCACAGTATACACCCGGCGCTGACTCGAACGGCTAACCTATGGCTGCCAGGATCGAATATGAATTCATGGTGCCTCAGATCGGCGGCTTTATATTGCCGTATTCATAACGCGTGGAGTTGTGGGTCTTGCCCTTGCCGGGCCCGAGGTCGATGTCGTCCTCCTCGCGCAACGGTAATCCCTTCGCCTTGGAAATCCAGATCTGACTATCGATGGTGCCCTTCTCGGTCAAGCCGTATACCGCCGCCATCTCACCGTTCACCAGCTCATCCTTGACATAACGGCAAGTCCCGTTGCTTTTTTTCGGTTTCTTTTGGCTCAACTGTTCCATATCCTTGGTCGTACCGCCGGGATTCCACTTGCCGTTGATCTTCATATAAACAGTGCCGGCGGTGTATATCATTTCCGCGGTCACGGTTAAGCCGTCAGTTTTCCCGGTAACGTACACGTGAGCGGGGGTATTGAAGACCTTACTCGAAGCGTCGAGAATGGGTTTACAATCGCTTTGTGCCGCCACGGGCGCCGCGCACAGCAGCAGGGCTCCGATTGTGAAGCCAACCATGATGTTGAGCAATCTGTTCCGCGTCGTTTCCATTGAATATTCTCCCCGAGTACTCTAGATTATTTACGTGCCGCTGCCCGTCAGGGTGAGGGACTGCGGGCTCCCCGGCACACTGTCCGAGAGGTCGACCTTGGCGCTGCGTTTTCCCGTCGCTGCCGGAGTGAACGTCACCATAATCTGACAGGTGGCTCCGGGCGCCAGCGTGGCTGGTGAAATCGGACATGTGTTGGTCTCGCCGAAATCTCCCGGATCGGCGCCGGCGATCGAAATACTGGCGATGCCGAACGGAGTGCCGCTCGGATTGCCAATCACGACCGTGTGGGCCTTGCTCTTTGTGCCCACCGCTTCATTACCAAACGCGACGGCGCTGGGAAAGACGGAAATCACCGGCAGATTGAGCAGCACGGAAACTGTGTTCGAAGAGAAGTTGGGCACGGCCAGGTCGGCGCCGCCGTCACCATTCAAGTCCGCCTCGGCCGGAAGTTGCGGAAAAAGCCCTACCAGGTAATCCACGTGGGGTTGAAAGGTGCCATCGCCATTGCCTAGGAGGATGGAGACTGTCCCGGCGGGGCAGCCTGACCCCGGAAATTGGCAATTGACGTTGCTGACCGCAAGATCCAGTTCCCCGTCGCCGTTGAAGTCGCCCATAGCCAGACCATAGGGAAAATTGCCGGTCGGGTAATCGACGGCCGGCTGGAACGTGCCATCTCCATTGCCGAGCAGGATCGAGACCGTATTCACACCGACGTTGGCCACCGCCAGGTCGGGTTTACCGTCATGATTGAAGTCCCCGGCAACGATTGAAAGGGATGCCGAACCCACGGTATAGGAGACGGCCGGCTGGAATGTTCCATCCCCATTGCCCAGGAAAACGGCCGCGGCGCCGTAGCCGTTGCTGGCGGCCGCCAGATCCAGTTTGCCGTCCAGGTTGAAGTCGGCCGCGATCACCGATCCGGGATAAACTGCGCCCAAAGTCACCGGAGGTGCGAAGCTGCCGTTGCCGTTGCCCAATACGACGGAGACGGTGCTGTTTTCCCCGTTCGCGGTGGCCAGATCGAGTTTCCCATCGTTGCGAAAATCGCCGGCGGTAACCCCATATGGACCGTTCCCGGTCGTTGCCGTAAGAGCGGGTTGAAAAGTGCCGGTGCTGTTGCCTAGCAATATGGAAACGGTATTCGAACCGGCGTCCGCGATAGCCAGGTCGGGGCGGCTGTCTCCGTTGAAATCGCCGAGGGCAATTGAAATGGGCCCAAAACCGGCGGCATAAGCAACCGCGGATGCGAACTTGCCACCACCCTGGCCCAATAGAATCGAGACGGTGTTGCCTCCAAAATCGGTGACCGCCAGATCCGGGATCTGGTCGCCGCTGAAATCCGCGATGGCTACCGCGGAGGGCAATGTGCCGTCGGCATGGTCCGCATGCGTTTGGAAACCACCCTTGCCTTCCCCGGCCAGCACCGAAACGGTATTCGATGAATAATTGGCCACCACCAGGTCGGGTTTGCCGTCTCCATTCATGTCGGCGCTTGCCACCGCAAACGGGAACACACCCGTTCCATATACTTTTCTGGCCTGGAATGTTCCGTTCCCTTTGCCGAGCAACAAAGAGACGGTGTTGTCGTTGGCATCAGCTACGGCCAGGTCGAGCACGCCATCGCCGTTAAAGTCGCCTGTGGCCAGGGCGAAAGGGTAGTTGCCGGCGGGGTAATCGACGTGAGGTTGAAACGTGCCATCGCCATTGCCGAGCAGAACCGAGACCGTGTTGGAGTCGGCGTTGGCGGAGACGAGATCCAGCTTGTGATCGCCATTGAAATCGCCCGTCACAACTCCATAAGGAAGCGCACCGGTAGCGTACGGGACCGGCGGCTGGAATTCGCCGTTGCCATTCCCAAGCAGTATCCAAACATCGTCGGAACCTCCAACGATCGCCAGATCGAGACGGCTGTCGCCATTAAAGTCCCCTACGGCGATCCAGTTGGGTTGAGGTCCCACCGCATGCGTCGCCGGTGGCTGAAAGCTGCCGTCGCCATTGCCCAGGAGAATGGAGACGGTGCCCGAGATGTAGCTTGTCACGGCGAGGTCCAGCTTGTGGTCGCCGTTGAAGTCGGCGGCCATCATGGCGGGAGAGACACCGTCGCCCCCCGCATAGTCTACGTGCGCCTGAAAAGTGCCGTCGCCGTTTCCCAACAGGATTGAAACCGTGCCGTCCCAATTCGAGACGGCCAAATCCAGTTTATGGTCGCCGTTGAAGTCCGCGGAGGCGATAGCGCCTGGCTCGACGCCTGTCGCATACGGCACGCCTGGTTGATAGGTTCCGTCGGGATTGGCAAGCAGGATCGTGACGGTATTCGAAGAGAAGTTGGCGACCGCGATGTCCGGTGGACCTCCAGTCCGGAATGCGCCCACAGCCACTCCCTCGGGGTTAGCGCCTGTAGCCAGATCAACTCGGCCGAACACGTATCTCTGCGCCGCCGCCACGCCCGCGGGATGGCTGGCACGCGCCGCGGCCACACTGGCAGCTTGGTGGCCTGCCAAACTACCCAGGCGGGTCGCGGGGACTTGCGCCCGGCTGAGCGCTGGCCCCAAAACCACGGCCAGCAACAGGGCGGTGGTCGCCGTTGAGCAAGTCACACTCGGTCTGAAACTGTTCATATAGTCCTCATTCCCTTCTGTAAGATCAATGCGTCGGGCCCTTGTGGGTCAGTTCTCCCAGGGACTCCGAACAAATCAGAATCGCGCCGCCCGGCCGTTCCAGAAAGTGCACCTTGTTCGCTTCCACCCACCGGTAAACCATCCGCTCCGGCATCCCCGCAAGGCCCGCCGCCAGAGCCGGCGGCAGCATCGAGACCTCCCGGCCGCAACGCTCGCAATGCAAACATTCGGGCACGGCCGTGTTGCCCGAAATCGAGATCTCACGCCTGGCAACTGTGACTGCGATACGGCGCCGAACCCTCATATCCAGGCGAGTATGGCAGGGTGCCGCGAGCTCTGTCCTCAGGGCCCTCTCAGGAGTTCTCAATTCTTCTCAATGGGATTAACTAGTGGCGGAATCAATCAGTTGGAAGGAAGATTGTCGTACTCGCGGCGGGCTTCCTGAAGCACTGGCACGTTCGCGTCGGCGTCCTTCCAGAGTGCCAAGAAGTGCTCGTAGGCCGCGCGGCTCTGCCCGCGCTTGCCCTCCAGGCCATACGCGCGCGCCAGCCCCAGATAGGCCAGCGGATACATGGGAGAAATCGGATCGATTCCGGGATTGCCGGCGATCATCCGATATTCGTTAACCGCCGCCTCCGGGTTCTTTGCGTCCAGGTAAGCCCGTCCCCGCAGGAAGGGGATGGCGTAGTCCCGCAGTTCGTAAACCTGGGTGGTCTCCAGCAGCACTACAGCCTCGCGGGCCCTCTTCCTGTAGATCGCCACCGCCGCTCGCAGCAGCGGGATGTCCACTTGATCCCGTAGAACGCTGCGGCGCGGATCGCTCCGCAAGCGGGCGATCGTGTCCGCCGCGTATGTGCTTCCCCCGGAGAGCGCCGCCGTGATGCCCGCCTGGGTTGACACTTCGGTTTCCTGATCCGCCGGGACTTTCTCGGCTTCCGACCGCGCCTCTGGCAGGAACCCGGCCAACAAGTCCACCTGCGCCTCGTCCGTCAGCACACTGGCAGGAAAATCATCTAAGCGTTCCCTCCGCGATGCTGCAATCGCCGCTCGGAACATCTCGTGCGCGAACCGAATCCGGCCCCCGGTGGCGGCGGCAAAAGCCTCATTATCCAGCGTGGCATTCTCGGTGGCCTTGCCTCTATCCCACTGCGACTCCCGCGCCATCCCGGCCTGGTCCTTCTGGAAGTAGGCGATCTGAAACAGAATGCTGTGAAGGTGCCAGCTGTCAAGGCCGTGCGCGAACGCCTCCCGGCACGTCGCTCTGGCATCCTCGAAAAGATTGGCCTTCTTTTGCGCGCGTGCCAATGTCACATAAGCCTGTACTGCCTGCGCGTCCAGCTTGAGCGCTTCCCGCGCCGCTGCAACCGACTCCCGATAACGGCCCATTAGGATATAGGTGCTCGCCAGGTTCTCCCACGGCGCATTGTCGCTGGGGTACAGTTTAGTCCACAACTTATATGTGTCCGCCGTGCGCTCCAGATCCTCATCCACCGAGTTGTAATAACGCGCGGCGATCGCCAGCTTTTCCCTCTCGGTGGCCCCGTCTCTCAAGGCATAGGCCTTCGCATAGTCGTCCGAAGCCCGCTTGTGCTCCTGCAGGTTGTACAGCGCCGATCCGCGGCCTTCATAAGCCAGGGCGAATTTGGAATCCAGTTCGATGGCGCGATCGAATAGCGGAATCGCGCCGGCGGCGTTGGACAAAGCCAGCATGGCATGCCCCTTCGAATAAGCCACCAGCGCGTCAAACGACTTCGTGGTCGCCTGGTAAATCGGAACATCGAACTGCCTGATGGAACGCGACGATTCCCCGAGCCGCCGCCGCACCTGCTCAGCCACCCGGTCCATCGAACTCAGAACATCTTCCTTCGATGTAGCCTCAGCCTTGGCCCGCCAGATCGCGCTCCCCGTCGCGCAAGCCAGCGCATCCAGCGTCACCAGGTAATGTGACCCTATGCTCACGATCTCCCCGGCAATTACCGCCTGGCCGCCGTTCCGCGCGCAAATTTCACGTGCTACCGGCTCGCTTAGGATCTCGTCCGCCGGCCGCCCCATCATCCGCAATGTCTCCGCGGCTTTGGACTGCGGCAACACACTCACGTACGGCGACTGCCCCAGCTCAATCTCCAGTGCTCTTCGCAGTGTCAGATCGAAGGCCGGATCTTTCCCGTGATTGATGAAGTCCGCAACGATGATCTCCTGGTGCCCAGCCTGTATCGGCGGTTGGGCCACCCGAAAAGCGATTACGCCACCGGCGGCGGTTAACGCCAGCGCCGCACAACCCACCCAGATCAGTCGGCTCCGCTTCCCCGTCGCGAGCAGCCTGTCCGGCAGCCTTTCCGGAAGGCTGTCGAAATACTCTTCTTCTACAATCGCGGTTGTCTGCGTATGCGCCGCGTGTATCACCAACTGCGGAGCCGTCTCAGCGGATGCGGCGAATTGATAGCCCCGCCCCGGTATGGTCAGAATGTAGCGATTCTCCTTGCCGGTCTCCGCCAGAGCTTTTCTCAGAAGAAAGACATTCTGACTGAGATTACCCTCTTCCACGACGCTGTCCGGCCACACCGCCGCTAACAGCTCTTCCTTTGTCAGGAGGCGTCCCGGGTTCCGCGCCATGTAAACCAGCAGATCGAACGCCTTCGGGGTTAGCGGAACCGGCTGTTCATTGAGGGTGAGGCTGCGCGCGCCCGGCTCGACCAGGAACGCACCAAAGCGGTATATCCGGGAATCTTCTGGACCCATGGCTCGACTGGCGCGTCCGCTGCGGCATCCAGACGGAGGCAGTGTAGCACACTCCCGGCAAACCCCGTCTCCGTCTACCCTTTGCCGCTGCGGTATCGCCGGATCAGGTGATTCGTCGAGCTGTCATGACCGAGTGCCGGCTCCGCCTGTCCCGCGAGCTCCGGCACGATCCGCTGGGCCAGCACTTTGCCGAGTTCCACGCCCCACTGGTCGAACGAGTTGATCTGCCAGATGGCGCCTTGCGTGAACACGCTGTGCTCGTAAAGGGCCACCAGTTTGCCGAGCGTCTGCGGCGTGAGCCGGTCCGCCAGAATGGTATTCGACGGGCGGTTGCCCTCGAAGACGCGGTGGGGAACCAGCCAGTCCGGCGTGCCCTCCGCTTTCACCTGCTCGGCGGTTTTGCCGAAGGCCAGGGCTTCTGCCTGCGCGAATACGTTGGCCATCAACAGGTCGTGGTGGCGGCCCAATGGGTTGAGCGATTGTGAAAAAGCGATGAAGTCACAAGGGATCATCGCGGTTCCCTGATGGATTAGTTGATAGAACGAATGCTGTCCGTTGGTTCCCGGTTCGCCCCAATAGACCGGGCCGGTCGGGTAAGTCACCGGGTTGCCGTCAAGCGTTACGTGCTTGCCGTTGCTCTCCATAGTCAATTGCTGCAGGTACGCTGGAAATCGCTTCAGATATTGCTCGTAAGGCAATACCGCGACGGTCTGCGCGCCGAAGAAGCCGGTGTACCATATGCCCAGCAGGCCAATCAGGACCGGCAGATTGCGATCAAAAGGCGCGCCGCGGAAATGTTCGTCGAGACGGTGGAAGCCGTCCAGCATCGCGCGAAAATGATCGGGGCCGATGGCCAGCATGGTGGAAAGGCCGATCGCCGAATCCATGGAATAGCGTCCGCCGACCCAATCCCAAAAGCCGAACATATTGGCCGTGTCGATCCCGAACTTGGCCACCTCCGCCGCGTTGGTCGACACGGCGGCGAAGTGGCTGGCGATGGACCTTTCGTCGCCGCCCAGGCCATCGAGCGACCAGGCGCGGGCGGAGTGCGCGTTGGTCATGGTTTCGAGAGTGGTGAAGGTCTTGGAAGAAACAATGAACAGCGTCTCGGCCGCATCGAGCCCCTGGACGGCTTCGACGAAGTCGGTGCTGTCGACGTTGGAAACGAACCGGAACGTCATGCCACGGTCGCTGTAATGCCGCAGCGCTTCGTAAGCCATCACCGGGCCGAGATCGGAGCCGCCGATCCCAATGTTGATCACGTTGCGGATGCGCTTGCCGGTATGCCCCTTCCATTCTCCGCCGCGCACGCGATTGGAGAACTCCGACATCCGGTCGAGCACCGCGTGAACTTGCGGTACCACGTCTTGGCCGTCGACCAGGATGGATTCGCCCTTGGGCGCCCGCAGGGCCACATGCAGGACCGCCCGCTTTTCGGTGACGTTGATCTTCTCGCCGCGAAACATGGCGTCGATGCGCGCGCGCAGGCCCGATTCTTCCGCCAGGTGCACAAGCAGCCTGAGAGTCTCATCGGTGATGCGGTTCTTCGAATAGTCCAGGAACAGGCCGGCTGCCTCCGCGTTCATCCGCTCTCCGCGCTGCGGGTCCTGCGCGAAAAGATCCCGCAGGTGAGATTTCCGAACCTGCTGATAATGGGTCTCCAGAGCCTTCCAGGCCGCGTGTTCCGTCAGCGGTTGCATGTTCGCGATCCTTTCGGTTGGGGGTTAGCTCGCCGCGGCGCTCAGCGCCGCGCTCTTGGAGATGATCACGCCCAGCAATTCGTTCCAGGATTTCACGAACGACTTGGCGCCTTCATCCTGAAGCTGGGTAGCCAGCGCGGAAGCATCGATACCGGCTTGGGCGAAACGTGCCAGCACCTCCTCGCAGTCGCCGCCATCCGCGGGCAGAATCGCATCCAGCGCGCCGTGATCGGCGAGGGCTTTCAGGGTTGCCTCCGGCATGGTGTTGACAGTGAAAGGCGCCGCCAGGGCCTTGATATAGAACACGTCGGAGGCCAGCGGATCCTTGGTTCCGGTGCTGGCCCACAACAGTCTCTGCGGGCGTGCGCCGGCGTTGAAGACGCGCTGCCAGCGCGGCGAGGCCAGCAGCTCGCGGTACGCTTTGTACGCGCGCTTGGCGATGGCGATCCCCAGCTGGCCGCGCAGAGAATCCGGCGTTTTGTCCGTTACCGCCGCGTCCCAGCGGCTGACAAATAATGACGCGACTGAGGCCACGTTGGGATTCAGGCCGGCGTCGATGCGCCGCTCCACGCCGCGCAGGTACGCCTCGGCCGCCGCCAGATACTGCTCGCGCGAGAACAGCAGCGTAACGTTAATGGGGACGCCCGCCAAGATGGCTTCTTCGATTGCCGGCAGGCCTTCCGGCGTCCCTGGAATCTTAATGAACAGGTTCGGCTGCCCCGCGCGCGCGTGCAGATCTTTGGCCGCTGCCAGAGTGCTGGCCGTGTCGTGCGCCAGCAGGGGCGACACCTCCAGCGACACCCAGCCGTCCACGCCGTCGGTCTGGTCGTGGATCGGCCGAAACAAAGCGGCGGCGCGGGTGAGATCGTCGAGGGCCAGCTCGAAGAACAGCGCTTCGCCGGATTTGCCGGCGCGGACCTTTTCCCGGATGGCGGCGTCGTACGCCATGCTGTTCTTGATGGCGTGGTCGAAGATGGTGGGGTTGGAGGTCAGACCGGTTACGGACAGCTCGGTGATATAGCTTTGGAGCGTGCCGCTGTTCAAAAGGTCGCGGGTGATGTTATCGAGCCAGATGCTCTGGCCCAGGTTGTGTAGCAGTTGAGTCGCTTTCATCGGTCACCTCGGTTAAGCGGCGCGTTCCGCCGGTTTCGGTTTACGCGGCGCACGCTTGCGGCCGGCCGCGGGGTTGGATGCGGGTACTTTGGCGGCCTTGCGCAATTCCGCGAACGACGCGTCAAGAAATTCTTTCATGCGATGGCCGTCGGGAGCGGCCTGTGCATCGATGGTGAAGCTGAAAAACAGTTTCTGATCGTAGCTTTGGATAGCCAGGCACACTCCCACGTCCCAGCCCGCAGGCACGTGCGGATAAAGCGTCAACAGGCGCCGCCCATTGGCGTAGAGCGGCACCTGCGGACCTGGAACATTGGTAGCCACCATGTGGACGATAGGCACCGGGGTGGAGAGCAAAGGCAGCCGCGCGGCCAGCGCCTGCAACGGCGGAGGCAGAGCGCCCAGCCACGAAATCCCCGAGCGGATCAGCTCGGCCAGGTGCGCGTGCTTCATGGCCGCGGTCTGTGCGGAGATCTGCCGCAGCCGTTCGACGGGATCCTTGATGAACAGCGGCAGCGTGACGGGCAGCATCGAAATGCAATTGCCCAGCGTGCCGCGATCGTCGGCCTGCCGCAGGTTTACAGGCACCATCAGTCGGCAATACCGGTTGCGCAGCGACTCGTGGTGCAGTTTCAGGTAACGCATCACGGCGCCGGCCAGCACCGTCAGCACCACGTCGTTTACCGTGCCGCCGCATGCCGTGCGAATGGCGCGGGCTTCGGTGAAGGAATGCTCGCTCCATGCCACCCGGCGCTCGCCCGAACACGGCCGGTTGAAAGGCAGGCGCTCCAGAGGTCCCAACACCTGGGGCAGCACCTTCGCCAGTTGCTGGACGCTGGCAGCCGCGTGCGCGTCCTGCATAATCGCCACGCCGTAGGCCACCAGGTTTTTGAACGCGCCGGTAAGCTGATTCAGCGTGAATTCCGCAGCGTCCTTTACGGCGTCGGTGAGCAGCTTAGTATCATCCGGGGGCGGCCCCGGACGGTGGCGTTTGCGTTTGGGGAGCGGCGGGGTCTCCGCTGACGTATCGAACATCACGCTCAGCAAGCCGACTCCCGAGACACCATCGACCATGGCATGGTGCACCTTGGCGATGATGGCGGAGCGGTCGCCCGCCAGCCCGTCGACGATGTACACTTCCCACAGCGGTTTGTCGCGGTCCAGCAGCTTCGTGAAGATACGGCCCGCCAGGTCGCGCAACTGTTCTTCGCCGCCTGGCGCGTCCAGCTTCGTGTGGAAGATGTGGCGGCGGATATCGAATTTCGGATCGTGGCGCCAGGTGGGCAGGCCGGCATCCAGGAACGGGTGCATCACCTTTTGCCGGTAGCGGGGAAGCAGATCCAGCCGGCGCTCGATGCCTTCGACAAACTGGTCGAAGGGGAGTTTACCGTCGCAAATAGCGACGCTGCCGATATGCAGGGGCATCTCCGGACGCTCGAAGTTGAGGAACACCGCGTCTAGCGGCCCGAACTGCGGGGAGAGTTCGCCGGTAGCCATGTCAGTCGAGGAACCCGGACACGTCGTACGACATTAATACCAGATCCTGGGTCTTCCCGTGGCGGTCGATGGCCCAATCGGCCAGCAGCGCCTCGATCTGGAAGCCCAGGTTTTCGAACAGGCGCCGGGCGCCTTTCTGGCTGGAGGCCATGCGCGCCACGATCTTCCGCAATTCTAATCCCCGGGCGATCGAAAAAAGCTCCTGCGCCAGCAGCTTGCCCAGGCCCTTGCTGCGCTGGTTAGGCGCGACCAGCAGGCGGATTTCGCCGAGGTGCCGGAACCAGCGGGTTTCGCCGTGATGCAGGCTGCCATAACCCAGCAGCTTGCCGTCATGCTCGGCGAGCACGGTGGTGTCCTCGCCGGCTTCGATCCCGCGCAGCTTGCGGGCCAGTCCTTCGGGCGTGGAGAGGTCCATCAGCATGAAGAACAGGTCGTCTTCCGGCTGTTTCTTGACGAATGCCTGAAACGCGGGCTGATCCGCGGCGGTCATCGGGCGCAGCGCGACGCTCGCGGATCCCACCTTTATCGTCAAAGGAAAAGCGCGTTTGGCGGTTGACTCTTGGGCCATTCAATCTTATGCTAGCGCGTTATCGCTTGCGGGCAGCCGGCTTGCGAACCTTGCGAGATTTGGAGGGCGCTCCGGGCGGCGGCAGGAACGGCTTGGCGGCCACTTCGAGAAGGGCCTTCTGTGCGGTGACGACGTTGAGGACACTTCGCCGGGCGACTTCTCCCAGCGAGGTGGAAGGCTCCGCGGACTTGGGACGCGCGGCTTGTACGGTAGACGCAATCTGCTCGGATGCCAGGTCCAGAAGCTGCTTCTCAGCCGCCACAAACGCGTCGATGCCGTCTTTGGCCAGTTCCGTGAGTTTCTTACCCTGCGCCGGTTTGGCGGCCTTTTTGCCGTTCCTGAAGGGTTGCGCGGAAACCTGCTCCGCCACCAGGTCGAGGAAGCGCTGCTGCGTTTCGACGAACGTCTGCAACCCTTCCTGGGCCTTCTCCGCCAGGCTTGCCGCGGCCGCCAGGGGCTCGCCGGATATAACCGAACCGATTACCGCCTGGCCTTGCTCCACCGTCAGATCCAGGAATTTCTTTTGCATCGCAACAATATGGTCCACGCCGCCGCGCACGGCTTCCGCAAAGGCGGCCGCCGGTCCGGTAAGGCCCAGTCCGTCCTTGACTCCATCCAGGACGATGGAATTTTCCCGCGCCGTCAGGTCCAGCAGAATCTTCTGCGCCGCGACAAAATTGGCGACGCCCTGGCCGGCGAACTCCACCAGGCTGCTGGCGGGCCCAAATGGCAGGTTGCTCATGCGTTCGCGGACCAATCCGATTGCCAGCGAATTCTGTTGCGCGGCCAGGTCCAGCAGGATCTTCTGGGTGGCCACGAAGCTTTCCGCGCCCTGCTTGGCCCACGCGGCCAACAGCGGGATGGATTTTGATGTGTCAGTCATGATAAATGCTCCCTAATGCTGCAATGCAGCATAAACGAGTTTAGCGGAATTCGCGCCCGGCTGTCAAGCCTCGCCGGTGCAAATTATGCGATGCTTCTGTAAAGGCCCACATGGATCCGGAAGCACATTGGGAAAGCGTCTACCGCGCCAAAGCGCCGGATGCGGTGAGTTGGTATCGCCCGCACCTGGACCTGTCCCTGCGTCTGATTGAGCGGGCGGCGACTAGCCGCGCCGCATCGATAATCGATGTCGGCGGCGGCGAATCCACTCTTGTCGATGACCTCGTTCGCTTGGGATATCAAAACCTCACCGTACTGGATATTGCGCCAACGGCCCTGGCCGTGACCAGGAGCCGGCTGGGACCCGCCGCGGAGTCGGTCCAGTGGATTGCGGCCGATGTCACCCGGGTCGCCCTCCCCCACGACTCGTTCGATGTGTGGCACGACCGCGCCGTCTTTCACTTCCTGACTACCTTGGAAGAGCGCGCCGCCTACGTTCAGAATGTCCTCATGAGCATGCGCCCCGGCGGCTCGGTGATCGTGAGCGCCTTCGGTCCGGAAGGCCCCACGCACTGCAGCGGCCTGGACGTCGTCCGGTATGACGCGCAGACGCTCCACAACCAGTTTGGCCGCGCCTTCCGGCTGGTGGACAGCGCGCAGGAATTGCATCGCACGCCGTGGGGAACCACGCAGCAGTTCGTCTATTGTTACTGCCTGGTTGACTGAGCCGGCGCGGCGCCCTGCGCCTTTAGATACTCCGCGATGTCCGTGCGCCCCGCATAAATTGCCCAACCCTCGGGAGTGCCGTGAAAGGCCGTATCCTTAGTGTCCAGGCGCGCTCCCCGCTCGAGCAGCAAACGAACAACATCCAAGTGGCCGCCCAGGGCGGCTTGATGCAGCGGCGTCGAGTGGGCATGATTTCCCTCGGGATTATACCGGTTGGGATCCTCGCCCGCGTCGAGCAGCAGCCCCACCACTTCCGTGTGCCCGTGTTGCGCCGCCAGTGCCAGCGCCCGGTGGCGCCCCTCCGCGTCGGACGCCGGGAGCAGTTCGCGCACCCGCTCGATCCGGCCCAATCCGGCCGCGGCGGCAATGTAATCCACCCGCGCGCCGTGCCTGACCAGCGCCTCCGCCGCATCCTGGAATCCGAAGGCCAGGGCCGTCATCAGGGGCGACGTCCAACTGCCGGAGCCGTGCGGTTCGACCCGCGCGCCGGCACCCAGCAGCGTCTCGACGAGCGCGACTTGCACGCCCGCCTGCGCCGGGGGACTGCTGGACACCAGCATGCTCATGGTGGTGCACTTCCCGCCATACATGTCGGCCAAAGCATCAGGCTCGGCGCCCGCTTGCAACAGGGTCTCGGCCACGTCCACCGCGTTGGCCGGCGTCTTCTGGCGGTATCCTTCCACGCCATTGGCGGCCACGTAGTGCAGCAGCGTGGCCCGGTGCACGGGCGGATCGAAGGGACACACACGCGTCGAACGAGCCACAGCCAATTCAGGATGTTCGCGCAACCATTGCCGCAAGCTCTCCACATCGCCCTCGATCACCGCTTCCACGGCCGATTCAAACCATCGAACCGGAGAATCCTCGCGGGTTACGGCCGCCGCATATTCGGCCAGAGCCTGCCAGTCGCGAAAATCATACCAGCGCGCAATGGCGAGCTGCATATCGGCCAGATCCAGGCCGGCACTCAACACTTCGGAGTCCGGCGCATCTCTCGGGAGCCAGGCAACCTGCGGGTCCCTAAAGCGCGGGTGATGCCGTTGGACCTGCCGGATCGCGGTGGGATCGCCCTCTTGGTAGCCTGCCAGCAGATCCTCAGCCTGTTTCTCGTAATCCGCGAGATCCGCGCGAAACGGGAGGCGTTTCAGGTCCACCATGTGCGCGATGTTACCACGGGCCGATGATATACTCGCTGCTGAATGGGCCGATCGATGACCGCCGCGGACTTTCGACGCATCGCCCTCAGCCTGGAAGGCGCCGAGGAGGGTTCCCACATGGGTGCTCCCGATTTCCGCGTGAGCGGCAAAATCTTCGCCACGCTCGCCTCCGAAAAACAGGGCTACGGCAACCTGATGCTGAATCTGGAGCAGCAGGCCGCCTTCGTCGAAGAGCTGCCGGACGTTTTCCTGCCCATCCCCGGCGGATGGGGCAGGATGGGGATGACACACATCCGGCTCGCCGCGGCCGGCGAGGACGTGCTGACGGGCGCGTTGCGCACCGCCTGGAAGCTGCGGCTCGAAAAGAACACCAAGCCGGTCCGCAAGAGCCGGAGCCGACGGCTCACCAGATAACTTCCGATTTCCCCTGCTATACTGACTGACCATACAGGAGGGATCTGCCATGCGGAAACCCAGCCCGCCGAGAGTTGATCGCCGGTCGTTTCTGCGCGGAGCCGGCGCCGGCGCGGCGGTGCTGGCCACGCAGAATTCCGTGGCTCAGGCGCAGCAAGCGCCCGCCGCGCGCGCCGCCGCACCCGTGCCCGCGGCGCATGAAGTAGCGGCCGAAACGTCCGCGCCAGCCAGGGTCGAAGCGCAAACCACCGAACATCCCGGCGCGGATTTCATGATCCAGGTTCTCAAGTCCCTGGGTTTCGAATACGTGTGCGCCAACCCCGGATCGAGCTTTCGCGGCCTGCATGAATCGGTGGTGAACTTCGGCGGCAACCAGGCGCCCGAGTTTATCACCTGCTGCCACGAGGAGTCTTCGGTGGCCATGGGACACGGCTATGCCAAGATCGAGGGCCGCCCGCTGGCGGTCTTCGCGCATGGCACGGTCGGCCTGCAGCACGCGTCGATGGCCATCTATAACGCATACTGCGACCGCGTCCCCGTGTACATCGTGCTCGGCAACAACTTGAACGCGGCCACCCGCCGCTCGTGGGTGGACTGGGTGCATAGCGTACAGGACGCCGCCGCCATGGTCCGCGATTACACCAAGTGGGACGATGCTCCAGCGTCCCTGCAGGCCTTCGCGGAATCCGCGGTGCGGGCGTATAAGATTGCCATGACCACGCCGGCCATGCCTGTCGTCCTGGTCGCGGATGCACAGCTTCAGGAAGATCCCATTCCGGAAGGCGCGGATCTGCGCATCCCGAAGCTGCGCCTGGCCAATCCGCCCCAGGGCGATCAGCAGGCCGTTGCCGAGATCGCCCGCATGCTGGTGGCCGCGGAGAATCCCGTCATCGTTGCGGGACGCGTGGCCCGCACGCCTGTCGGAATGGAACGGCTCATGGAGCTGGCCGAAATCCTGCAAGCGGCCGTCGTGGACACGCGTCTCCGCATGAACTTCCCCACGCGCCATCCTCTGAACCAGACCGATCGCCGCGGCCCGGCCATTCGAGATGCCGATTTGATTCTGGGCCTGGATGTGTCCGACTTCTACGGCGCCGTGAATGACATCAGCCAGCAACTGGTATATTCCTCGCGGCGGCTCACCAAGGCCAGGCTGGTGACCATCCAGTCGAGCGACCTTTATGTAAAGAGCAACTACCAGGAGTCCCAGCGTTATCAGGAAGTGGACCTGTCGGTCGCGGCGGACTCCGAAACCACGCTGCCGGCGCTCATCGAGGCCGTGCGCGCGCTGCTCACCGCTGATCGTAAGCGCGCGCTGCAGGAGCGCGGCGCGAAGCTCGCCGAGGCGCATCGCGCGATGTTCGAGCAGGCTCGTGCCGACGCGGGGTACGCCTGGGACGCCAGCCCCATCAGCACCGGACGATTGTGCGCCGAGCTTTGGGCTCAGATCAAGAATGAGGACTGGTGTCTGGCCTCCTCTCCGGGCTTTGTCAGCAACTGGCCCTTCCGCCTCTGGAAGTTCGACAAGCCCTATCATCACATCGGCAGCAGCGGCGGCGCCGGCATCGGTTACGGCGCTCCCGCGGCCGTGGGCGCAGCCCTGGCGAACCGCAAGCACGGCCGCCTGACGGTGAATATTCAGAGCGACGGAGACCTGATGTACGCGCCCGGTGTGCTTTGGACCGCCGCGCATCACCGCGTGCCGCTGCTCACCGTGATGCACAATAACCGGGCGTATCACCAGGAAGTGATGCAGGTTCAGATCATGGCCAATCAACACAATCGCGGCATCGACCGCGCCTACATCGGGACCCGCCTCGATAATCCGGAAATCAGCTACGCCAAGCTGGCACAGGCCTTTGGCATGCACGGAGAAGGCCCCATCTCCGATCCCACCGATCTCGGCCCGGCCCTGCAGCGTGCCATCGAGGTGGTGAGGCGCGGCCAACCAGCGCTGGTTGACGTGGTGACGCAGCCCAGATAGGAGCCGGCAAATGCACCGCGCTATCCCCGTATTCACCCTGCTGATCGCGGCCTTCGTCCTGAACGCGCAGCCGCCGGCCACCGGCAATCCCGAGAACGGCAAGCGGCTGTTTACCGCGGTGGGATGCTATCAATGCCATGGCCGGGGAGCGCAAGGTGGCGCCGCCGGTCCGCGGCTCGGACCCAAGGTCATGGTACTGCCGGCGTTCCTTATCTATGTTCGCCATCCGGCGGGCGCCATGCCGCCATACACCACCAAGGTAATCTCGGACGCCGCGTTGACCGACATCCACGCGTACATCCGGAGCATGCCGCCTCCCGCCAAGCCCGCGGATACGCCGCTGCTGAATCCCTAGCAGCGGCCGCGCGGTATAATTGCACCGAATGGACGTTTACGAGGAACTCCTAAGCCTGCGCAAGCTCGGCCGGAAGTGCGCCATCGCCACGATCGTCCAGGTGCGCGGATCCATCCCCAGCTATGAGAGCGCCAAGCTGTTAGTGCGGGACGACGGCTCCATGGTCGGTACCATCGGCGGCGGGTGCGTGGAGGCCGAGGTGGTGAGCGCCGCGCGCGAAGTGATCGAAACCGGGCAGCCCAGGCATCTCAGCTTTAACCTGGGGCAGGACGCGGCCTACGACAACGGTCTCATCTGCGGCGGCCAACTGGATGTCTTCGTAGAGCCGGTGTTGCCCGTGCCCGGAGCATTTATCTTCGGCGCCGGGCACATCTCCAAGAGCATCTCCAAGATCGCCGGCCTGGCCGGTTTTTCCACCACCATTATCGACAACCGGGAGAATTTCGCCAACCGCGACCGTTTTCCCGAGGCGGGCGAAATCTACGCCGAGGAATACGAAGAGGTCTTCGCGAAGCTGCCCGTCAACGACACCAGCTATCTGATCATCGTCACCCGCGGCCATCGCGACGATATGCGCGTGCTGCGCTGGGCCGTAACCACCAACGCCCGGTACATCGCCATGATAGGCAGCAAGCGCAAGGTAATTAGCGTGATCCGTGAGTTGGAGACGGAAGGTGTGGCGCGTGAAAGTTTCGAGCGGGTGTTCGCGCCCATGGGATTGGAGATCGGGGCTATCTCGCCGGAAGAGATCGCCGTTTCGGTAGTGGCCGAAATGATCGCCGTGCGGCGCAACGCGGAATCCAACTGGCGGGCCCTTTCGAAATCGGTGTTTACCGATGAATCGATGCGCACGCTGCTGCTGAAGTGACCGCCGGGCTGATACTGGCCGCCGGTGAATCGCGCCGCATGGGATCGCCGAAGGCGCTGCTGGACTATCGGGGGGAAACTTTTCTGGACAGGCTGATCGGCTTGTTTTCGCTCCATTGCCAGCCCGTGGTGGCCGTCCTGGGCGCCGGGCGGGAGAGTATTCGCGCGGGATTGCTGCGCGGCGCGGAAGCGCTGATCGTGGAGAACCCGGACTACCGCCTGGGCCAGTTGTCGTCGATGCAGTGCGGCCTGCGTGCCGTGTCCCCCGGATCGGATGGCGTGCTGTTTACGCTGGTGGATCATCCGGCCGTGGAGCCTGCCACGCTGGTCCGGCTGCTTGAACCGGCCACCATGGCTCCGCTGCGCGTCCCCCGATACGGCGGCCGGCGCGGTCATCCGATCTGGATCTGCGCTTCCCTCATACCGGAGTTTTTAGCGTTGCCTACCACCGCGGCGGCGCGCGAAGTGGTGGCGCGGCACGCACATGAGTCGGCTTACATCGACGTCGACGATCCGGGCGTGGTGATGGACATTGACGACCCGCAGTCCTATCAGCGCCTGAGCGGCAACCTCGCGTGAAGCGCCTCGTTAAAAGCGCGGCGAAGTGGCTGGCCGTCGTCCTTGGCCTGCTGATCGTCGCCGGCATCATAGCCCCGTACCTGAGCGGCAACCAGTTCGCCCCACGCATTCGCGCGGCGCTCGAAACCGGGTTGGGCCGCAAGGTGGAGTTGGGCGCGGTCCACTTCAGCCTGTTCACCGGGCCGGGCTTCACTGTCGAGAACGTAGTGATCCATGAAAAGCCGGAACTGGGCATCGAACCCATCGCCTACGTCGGCTCCCTGGCAGCCGTGCCGCGCCTCAGTTCGCTCTTCTTCGGCCGCCTGGAACTCGCTTCTATTCGTTTGGACGACGCCAGCATCAACGTGGCCAAGACCGGCGCCTCCGCCGATCCGGGACGCTGGAACTTCGAGCCGCTGCTGAACCATTCCGTGATGCGCGCCATACCGGAGCTGCACGTGCGCTCGGGACGCATCAATTTCAAATTCGGCGATACCAAGTCGGTCTTCTACCTCACCAACGCCGACCTGGACATCACGCCGCCGGCCAGCGGCGGTGGCGCTTGGAATATAGAATTCACCGGCCAGCCCGCGCGCGCCGACAAGCCCGCGCACGGCTTTGGCAACCTGGTGGCGCGCGGCCGTTGGTCGTCGGCCGGCGCCGGCAAGCTGGATCTGGACGCGCGCCTGGAAAAGAGCGCCATCAGCGAGATCGTGGAGTTGATCAACGGGCACGACGCGGGAATCCACGGCCTGGTCTCCGCGCGCATGCGGCTGGCAGGCCCTCTGGATGATATCCGCATCTCCGGCAATATCGACGCGCAGGATGTGCATCGCTGGGACCAGATGCCCCCCTACGGCAACCAGCGCTGGCCGCTGCGCCTGGCGGGCCGCCTGAATGTGCAGGCGCAGACCATCGAAATGGAATCCACCACGGCGGGCGGCGAAACGCTGCCTCTGGCGGTACGCTTCCGCTGCGCCGATTATCTCTCGCAGCCGCGCTGGGGCGTGGCCCTCAACTGGAATCGCTTTCCCGCCGGACCCGTGCTGGAGCTGGCTCGCCACATGGGCGCGCAGCTGCCACCCAGGCTGAATGTCACCGGGCTGCTCGACGGCGTGTTGGGATACTCCGGGCAGGGAAGTCTGCAGGGCGAACTGGATTTCCACGACGCCCTGCTGGCCATCCCGGATTCGCCGCCGGTGCGTTCCGGGAACGCGCGCCTGATCTTCGACCGCGGCCACGCCCGGCTGTCGCCCGCGCTGGTCCGCACCGCGCAGGATGAACAGGCGACCCTCGAAGTCGATTACGACTGGACCGCGCAATCTCTCGACCTCACGATTTCGACCGAATCCATGCGCCTGGAATCGTTGCGCGCGCAAGCCGCCATGGCCGCCATTCCGTGGCTGGACCAGGTTTCGAGCGGCGCCTGGAAAGGCCAGCTTCGCTACCGGATCGCCGGGGCAGTTACGGCCGGCAAGGGCTGGTCCGGCGCGTTCGATCTCCGGGATGCCAGCCTCCAGTTGCCCGGGGTGGCGGAGCCGGTGGCGGTCGCCTCCGCCGTTGTGCATATCGATGGAGCGCGCGTCACGCTCGACCACATGCGCGCGCAGGCGGGCCGGATCGCCTGTGAAGGCTGGTATCACTATGAGCCGCAAATGGCGCGGCCGCACCGTTTGCAGATCCGGATTGCGGAGGCCGATGCGGCGGAGCTGGAGCGGCTCCTGATGCCCGCGCTGCGCCACAGCCGCGGGTTGATTGCGCGCGCCCTCAATCTGGGCAGGCCGTCGCTGCCCGAATGGCTGGCCGGCCGCCACGTGGATGCCACGGTGCAGATCGGCGCGCTGCAATTAGGCGGCGCGGAGGCTCGCGAGATACAAGCCCACCTGATTTGGGATGAAGCCCAGGTCCAGCTCAACGACCTGCGCGCACGCGTGGATGACGGGCGCGTGACTGGTTCGCTGCTGGTCAACCTCCGAGGCAGCCGGCCCGTTTACCGGCTGGATGCGCGGGCCAAAGGCTTCGACTGGAAGTCCGGCAAAGTGGACGCGGAGACGTTGCTGGAGTCGAACGGCACGGGCGCGGAGCTGCTGGCGCATCTGCACGCCACCGGCACTTTCGCGGCCCGTGGCGCGGAGATGGAAGCGCTGCCGGATCTCGAAAGCGTGGCCGGCGCCTACGACTTGATGTGGGCGCAGTCCGGCCCGCAGTGGCGCTTCACGGATCTGCAGCTTGTCGCTGGCGACGACACCTATACCGGACAAGGCGCCTCTCAGGCCGATGGCCGGCTGCTGGTGGTGCTCTCGAGCGGCGCCAAGCAGATGCACATGAGCGGCACCCTGGCGGAGATGCGGCTTGACCAGCCGGAGACGCGGCCGCAGTGAGCCGTTCCTTATTCGTGCCGTAGCGCAGTCATGAGATCGATGTGCAGCGCGCGGCGCGCCGGGATGTAACAGGCGAGCAGCGATGTGGCCGTGAGGACCATCGCCACCACGCCGAAGGTGAGGGGATCCGTCGCGCGCACGCCGTAGAGCAACTCCGCCATCAGCCGGGTTAAGATCAACGCCGCGAGGGTGCCCGCCGCCATCCCCGCCGCCACTAACCGCACGCCGCCGCCGACTACCAGCCGCAGCACGCTCTCGGGTTGCGCGCCCAGCGCCACACGCACGCCGATCTCGCGCGTGCGCTGCGCCATGGAATACGACAGCACGCTATAGATTCCCAACGCCGCCAGAACCAGCGCCAGGCCGGCGAACGACAGAAGCAGCGCCATCACCATACGCTGCCCGGCCAGCGGCTCTTGCGCGATGTGCTCCAGCGTCGCGACCTCCGTGATCGGCTGTCCCTTATCGATGCGGTGGATTTCCTGCATCACCGCGTGGGTCAGACTCTCCGGCGCGATCATCGCCGACGTACGCAGCAACAGGTGATGCGGACCACCCAGCAGCCAGGGGAATTGTTGATAGGGAGTGTAAACCTCCGCGTGGATGCCGCCTTCGGGCCCCTGGCTCATTACGTTGCCGGCCACTCCCACTACTGTGAGCCAGGGCGACGTGGGCGGCCCGATGCGCAGCCGCTTTCCGAGCGGATCCTGGCCTGGCCAATGCAGCCTTACCAGCTCTTCGTTCACGATGGCGACTCTCTCGCCGCTCTGCGTATCGTGCTGGTTGAAGCTGCGCCCGCGCCGCAGCGGAATCCGCATCGTGCTGAAGTAATCCGGCCCGGCGATCACGTAGTTGGCATCCGGCACGTGCCCCGCCGGCGGATTCGGCTGATCTGAGGTAACGAAGAACTGTCCCGCCCACCAGTCTCCCAACGCGGCTCCCCGCGATACGCTGGCGGACTCCACGCCGGGCAGGGCCTTAACAGCCGCCACCACCCGGTCCCAGAACTCCACCGAGACCTGCGGCTCCTTGTAGCGGTCGCCCGACAACGGCACGCGCAGCGTCAGCACATGCGCCGGGTCCACGCCCAGGTTCAGGCGGCTGAGCTGGCCCAAAGTGCGGACCATCAGTCCAGCCCCCACCAGAAGCACCATGGCGAGCGCGATTTCCGAGACCGCCAGCGCATTTCGAAAACGGCGGCTGCGCGGACCTTGCAGCGAGTTGCGGCCGGTCTCCTGCAAGGCTTCCACCGTGGGCAGCCGGGCGCTCTGCAGGGCGGGCGCCAGGCCGAAGAAGAGCGTCGTCAGCAGAGCCGTGACCAGCGCGAACGCCAGCACCCGCGGGTCTGCGGCGCCGCTAGCCAGGCCCGGCGCGGATCGCAGCCATACGGGGGGAGCCAGCGCCGCCAGTCCCTGGCATCCCCAGAATGCCAGCAGGACTCCCAGCGCTCCGCCGGCCAGCGAGATCACCAGGCTCTCGGCCAGCAATTGGCGGACGATGCGGCCGCGGCTGGCCCCCAGCGCAGTCCTGACTGCGAACTCGCCCGCGCGGCCCGCGCTCCGCGCCAGCAGCAGGTTGGCGATGTTGGCGCATGCGATCAACAGGACGAAAATCACCGCGGCCGCCAGGACCATCAGGGCAGGCCGGGTATCCCCGGAAATCATGGCGCGGAGAGTCATCATTTGCGCCCGCCATCCTTTCAGGTCCGGAAGCGTCTGCTCCATGCGAACCGAGACCGCGTCCATCCGCGAAGCAGCCTGCTCGAGGCTGATTCCCGGCTTCAAGCGTCCGATGCCGAAGTAGTCGTTCCCGGCGCCCTCCGGAGAGAGCCCGATGCCGGACAGCCACATCTCCGGGATGGCGCCGTAGGGCGTTCCATACTGATGGGAGAAGCCCGCCGGCATCACACCGGCGATGCTGTAGCCGGCGCCGTTGATCTCCATGGCGCGGCCGACCACGTTGGTATCCGCTCCGAAGCGCCTGTGCCATAATCCGTAGCTCAGGATGGCGGCCCGCGGTCCTTCGGATTTGTCTTCGTCTGCGGAAAACGCGCGGCCCAGGAACGGCGCGGCGCCCAGCACCTGGAACAGGTTGCCGGACGCGATTTCGCAGGGGTCCTCTTCGGGCTCGCCCGCGCCGGTGAGCACGCAGGACGTTTGGGTGTACGCCGCCAGATCTTCGAAGACGCCGCTCTCGTCGCGCCACCCCAGGATTTCGGTTGGTGAGATGGGATTCTGGCTCCAGCCGCGCGGTGGATTCTTTTTCATGACGAACACGATGCGGTCCACATCCCGGAACGGCAGCGGCCTGAGCAGCGCCGCGTAGACTGCCGAAAAGATCGCGGTGTTGGCGCCGATGCCCAGCGCCAGGGTGAGCACCGCGGCGGTGGTGAAGCCGGGACTCCTGGCCAATACCCGCAGGCCGTAGCGCATGTCGCGCGCCAGGTGAGCAGGCCACCGCGAGCCGGATTCGGTGAAGCGTTCCTGGGCCAGCGTCCGGTTGCCGAAGGCCCTCCGCGCCGCGGCCAGGGCCTCGTCTACCGCCAGACCTTCTTCCCGCAGACGGTCGGCCTCCAATTGGATGCTGGCGTCGATTTCGGCGCGGAAGTCGATGGAGTTTCGCCTACGCCGGAACATGCGATCATCCCTCTTTCAGCCCGGGTTCCAGAACGCGCGCGATGGCTGCCGCCAGCCGGTTCCACTTGGTGGTTTCCTTGACCATCTGCGTGCGTCCCGCTTTGGTCAGGGCGTAGAACCGCGCCTTGCGGTTGTTCGTAGAGGTGCCCCACCTGGCGGAGATCCAGCCGCGGCTCTCCAGCCGCTGCAGCGCCGGATACAGCGCGCCATGCTCCACCAGTAACTCCTGTTCCGACGTCTGCTGGATGGCGCGGGCGATGCCTTGTCCGTGCTGCGGCCCGAAGAGCAACGTACGCAGGATCAGCAGGTCCAGGGTGCCTTGCAGTAACTCCAGGCGCTCCTTGGCGTCTTGGGTAGACATATAACCCGAGTATGCGGCATGTTCGGGTAAGATGTCAACCCGTCGCGCGGCGGTCAGCGGCCGTCTTTCAATATCTCGCGCGCGGCGTTGTGGCCCGGCGCACCCATGACGCCCCCGCCGGGGTGCGCGCCCGAACCGCAGAGATATAGCCCTTTCACCGGCGTGCGATAGCGCGCGTAGCCCGCCACCGGACGCATCACGAACATCTGGTCGAGCGCCATCTCTCCGTGAAAGATGTTGCCGCCCGTGATGCCGAAGCGCCGCTCCATGTCGAGCGGCGTCAGCACCTGCTTGTCGATGATGATCGAGCGTATGTTGGGAATGTACTCTTCCATCAGCTCCACCACGCGATTGTAGAACGGCTCGCGCGCTTCATCCCAGGTGGTGTCGCGCAGGGTATACGGCGCGTACTGGATGAAGATCCCCATGATGTGCTTACCCGCCGGCGCCAGCGACGGGTCGTACATGGTGGGGATAGTCAGCTCCAGCATGGGACGGTCCGAAGGCCGGCCGTACTTGGCGTCGTCCCAGGCACGCTCGATGTATTCGATGGACGGGCAGATGTGCATAGTGGCGCGATGCTGCGGTCCCGGCGCGCCCGGAATAGCGCTGAATTCCGGCAAGCCGGAGAGCGCCAGGTTCATTTTGCAGGACGTGCCCTCGGTGCGAAACCGCCGGATCGACGTCACGAAATCGGGCGGCAGATCGCGCTCGTCGGTGAGCCGCAGGAAGGTCACCCGCGGATCCAGATTCGAAGCTACCACCGCGCCCTCGATCTCCTCGCCGCCTTCGAGCACCACGCCGCGCGCGCGGCCGTCCCGCACCAGGATCTTCCGGACCGGCGCGTTGGTGCGAATCTCCGCGCCGTGGCTGCGCGCCGAGGCGGCGATGGCTTCGGAAACCGCGCCCATGCCGCCGCGCACGAATCCCCACAGCCCGCGATGGCCGGCCACGCTACCCATCACGTGATGCATCAGGATATAGGCCGTACCCTGCGAACGCGGCCCGCCGTTGGCGCCGATCACGCCATCGGTGGCCAGGGTCACTTTGAGCTCCGGCGATTCGAACCATTCGTCGAGCAGTTCGGCGGCGCTTTGCGTGAAGATTTTGACCAGCGCGGTCATATCGGCGGGCGCCAGTTTGCGTAAGCGGCCCGCGATCTTGAGGTGCTCGATCAGGTCGCCCACGCCGCGCGGCGGAAACTGTGGCGGCGTGGTCAGCAGGAGAGACTCCACCACCAGCGACAGGCGCTCGAGCTGCGCCTCGAACGCCGGGTAGACTTCCGCGTCGCGCCGCGAGAATTTTGCGATCTCGTCCAGCGTCTTGCGGCCGTCCTGCCACATGAAGAAGCAGCGGCCGTCGGGAAATGGCGAAAAGAAGGCCGGGTCTTTGGCGTCTACCTTGTAGCCGAAGCGCTCCAGCTCCAGTTCGCGGATGATGCGCTCCTGCAGCAGGCTGGTGAGATAGGAGGCCGTGGAGACGCGGAATCCGGGCCAGAGTTCCTCGGTGACGGCGCATCCGCCCACCAGTTCGCGCCGCTCGAGAACCAGAGTTTTGCGGCCGGCCCGGCCCAGGTATGCGGCGGTCACCAGGCCGTTGTGGCCGCCTCCGATAATGATTGCGTCGAAGCGTTGGGACATGTTCCAGAGGCGCCTGTGGCGCCCTACCTCTTGTGAAACGCCACTACCGCCAACGGCGGCAGCGTGATACTGATGCTGTTTGGGCGGTTGTGTTGCGCCACCGGCCGCGAGGCCACCCGTCCGGCGTTGCCCAGGTTGCTGCCGCCGAACAGGTGCGAGTCGGTGTTCAGCACCTCTTCATACACACCTTCCTGCGGCACGCCGACCGCGTATCGCTCGTGCACTACGGGCGTAAAGTTGCAGCAGAACAGCAGGAAATCGTTGGGATCTTCCGCGCGGCGCAGAAAGCAGATCACGGAGTGGTCCACGTCCTGGAAATCCACCCACTCGAAGCCCGCGTAGTGGAAATCCACCTGGTACAGCGCCGGATTGGCGCGATAGAAGCGATTCAGCGCCTCCACCAGGAATTGCAGCTTGCGGTGGTAGTCGAACACCAGCAGATCCCAGCGCCGGCCTTCGTTGTGGTTCCATTCCTCGATCTGCCCGATTTCCTGGCCCATGAACAGCAGCTTCTTGCCGGGATGCGCGTACATGTACGCCAGAAAGGCGCGCGCGTTGGCGAACTTCTGCCACTCATCGCCGGGCATCTTGCCGATCAGCGACCCCTTGCCGTGCACCACTTCGTCGTGCGATATGGGCAGCACGAAGTTCTCCGTGAAGGCGTACAGCATGCTGAACGTGATGTTGTTGTGATGATACTTGCGGTAGACCGGGTTCTCGCCGAAGTAGTGCAGCATGTCGTGCATCCAACCCATGTTCCACTTCATGGTGAAGCCCAGCCCGTTGAGATACACAGGTTTCGATACACCCGGAAACGCGGTGGATTCTTCGGCGATGGTGACCACTCCAGGCACCGTGTGCGCCAGCTCGTTGAAGCGCCGCACGAAGTCGATGGCCTCCAGGTTCTCGTTGCCGCCGTACTGGTTGGGCACCCATTCGCCGGCTTTGCGCGAATAGTCCAGGTACAGCATGGACGCCACGGCATCCACGCGCAGGCCGTCGATGTGATATTTCTTCAGCCAGAACATGGCGTTCGAGATCAGGAAGGAACGCACCTCGTTCCGGCCGTAGTTGAAGATCAGGGTGCCCCAATCTTTTTGCTCGCCCTTGCGCGGGTCGGCATGCTCGTAGAGCGCGGTGCCGTCGAAGTACACCAGGCCGTGCGCGTCGCGCGGAAAGTGCGCGGGCACCCAGTCGACAATCACGCCGATGCCTTCCTGGTGGCAGCGATCGACGAAATACATGAAGTCCTCGGGCTGGCCGAAACGCGACGTGGGCGCGAAATAGCCGATGATCTGGTAGCCCCAGGAGCCGGAAAACGGATGCTCCATGATGGGCAGCAGTTCGATGTGCGTGTAGCCCATGCGCTTGACGTACCCGACCAGGTGCACGGCCAGCTCGCGGTAGGTCAGGAACTGGCCTTGCGGACCGCGCATCCAGGATTCCACGTGCAGCTCGTACATGGATACGGGCGCTTTCAGCAGGTCCGTGCGGCCGCGCTCTTCCATCCAGGCGGCGTCCTGCCATTGATATTTTTCGATGTCCCAGACCACGCTGGCGGATTTGGGCGGAATCTCGGCGGAGAACGCGTAGGGGTCGGCCTTCTGCTGCTGGTAGGCGTTGAAGCGCGAGCGCACGTTGTACTTGTAGCAGGCGCCTTCGCCCAGTTGCGGGATGAAAAGCTCCCAGACCCCGCCATTCCGCCGGCGCATGGGATGGCGGCGCGTGTCCCACTGATTGAACTCTCCGGCCACCGCGACGGCTTCGGCGTTGGGCGCCCAGACGGCGAAGCGCGCGCCCTTGACTCCGTCAACCTCGGTCAGGTGCGCCCCGAAGGTGCGATACGCCTCGTAGTGGGTGCCCTCGGTATGCAGGTGCAGCTCGAAATCGGTGATGATGGGGCCGAAGCGGTAAGGGTCCTCGAACTCGACGGTGGGGCCGTCCCAGAGCTTGGCCTGAAGTGAATATTTGCCCGGCGCGCCGGAGAGCGTGGCGCAGAAGAATCCGCCATCGTGGATCTTCTCCATGGCTTGCACCTGGTCGCCCACGTGCACCGCGGCGGATTCGGCTTGCGGCAGGAACGCGCGCACCTCCCAGCGGGACTGGCTGCCGCGCTTGCGCACGGCGTGCGGGCCGAGGATGCGGAAGGGGTCGCCGTGGTATCCGCCGGCGATGGCTTCTATTTCTTCGGGAGTCATGCGCGCCTATTCGTCATGCAATGTGGGGCCGGGGGGTGCGGGCCATGTAATACTGTAGCGCGGCGCAGGGCGGGCGGACAGGGCCTGTGGGGCGATGGCCGGGTTGTGCAAAATTGTGCATATTTGGGCACGTTTTGCGTGTTATGGGCGACGCGCGTTTTTGGACGAACGAACTCTATTTTGCGATAAGCCATGTGGAATCATTGGCTTTGGTGTTTATGGAGAAGTTGGAAATGCATAAGATCTGGTGTTGGACCTGGGCGGAGCGCCGCTCGGGAACGGGCGGATCTTCCTGCCCGATGCGAGGATAGCACGATGGCGGTACGGGTTTGGCTTACCGATTGGCCTTGGGGGTTTGTTTTCAGCGGGGTGGTGCGCTGCGGAGTTGTGTTATCACTTTATCGGGGGACGTGCAAGGTCGCAGGCAACCTGCATTCCCAACCGCGTCTCCTCAGTTATCCTCTTTCATTTTTGGCGCGGTTGCCCGAAGAAGGCAGGGCCAAGGTTAGTGTGCCAAGCTAGTCAAGATGGAAGACGCGTCCGACTATCGCGGCTGGCCCAAGGCGGAGCTGCATCTGCATCTGGAAGGCTCCGTGGAGCCCGAGACGATGCGGGAATTGGACCCGTCGCTTTCGGCGGACAACGTGCGCGCGCGGTATCGCTTCCAGGGTTTCCAGGGTTTCATCGACACTTACAAATGGGTAGTGGAGCGTCTGCGGACGCCCGGGGATTACGCCTGCATCACGCGCGCCTTGCTGCGGCGGTTGGCGGCGGAGAATGTGCGGTATGCCGAGATCACGTTATCGGCCGGCGTAGTTCTGTGGAAGGGGCAGGAGTTCGCGCCCGTTTACGCAGCCGTGCATCAGGCGGCCGCCGGCTCCTCTATCGAGGTCCATTGGATACTGGACGCGGTGCGGCACTTTGGCGCGGAGCACGCCAGGCAGGTGGCGGAGCTGGCGGCCGAACGGGTGCACGATGGCGTGGTGGCGTTCGGGATCGGCGGGGATGAAGAGCGTGGTCCGGCGGTGTGGTTCCGCGAGGTGTACGGGTTCGCCAGGGGCGCGGGGCTGCGGCTGACGGCGCATGCCGGCGAGGGCGCGGGGCCGGAATCGGTGTGGGCGGCGCTCGAGATCGGCGCGGAGCGCATCGGGCATGGCATTCGGGCCGTGGAAGATGCGGCGCTGGTGGCGCACCTGCGCGACCGCGGGATTCCGCTCGAAGTGTGCATCACCAGCAATGTGATGACCGGCGTGGTTGGGTCGCCGGCGGCGCACCCCGTGCGCCGCCTCTATGACGCGGGCGTGCCGATTACGCTGAACACGGACGACCCGGCCATCTTCGGCGTGACCCTGTCGGGCGAGTACGCGCTGGCGGCGCGCCAGTTCGGCTTCTCGGAGGCGGAACTGCGGGGCATCGCGGAGAATGCGTCCCGCTACGCCTTCAGGGGATCTGCGGGGCGGTCACCAGCGGCAGCACCGTGGCATCCAGTTCCGCGTCCGTGAAGTTCCGCAGGCGGACGTTCTTGTGCAGCGTCCAGTGCTCCACGTGGTCGGCGGTGGCGCCGGGTTTCAGCCGCCGCATCGGGCCGAGCGTTTCCAGTTCCAGGAAATCGGCGTTGGTAAATGTCTCGAACGAGCAGCCGAAATCCGGATACTCTTTCGGCGTATCCGCGGCGGTCACCCGCTTGATGAACAGATCCGTCCCCAGTGAGTAGGCCGCCCAGGTGTGCTGGTTGAAGCTGCCCAGCTTCTGCGGCTCGGGATTGGATGGGTCCTGATGCAGCATCAGGTACTTACGGGTGAACTTCCAGCGATGATCGGAGAGGTTTGTGTAAGCGGACATCACCAGCGGATTGGTGGGAGCCAGCGCCTCGGGGTGCTTGCCGCGCGGCGGAAAACCGTGGATGCCAACGCCTCCCTGCGCCATCATGGTGAGCGCCCAGGGCGCCAGGTCCACCGCATTTTTGCCCGCGTTTCGGAGGTGGTGCACGACTTCCACGCCGGAGCCCTGCGGCGACAATTTCACTACAATCTGTTTTTCGAGGCCGGTGAGCGCTTCCACGGGCTCTGTGGCGGTGAGCACGTCGCCCTTCACCTCCACTCGCACCGGCCCGTTATCCGGGGCGTAGGTACGCACGGCATCTTCGGGAGCGGCCCACAGACGATGTCCGCCGCGCGGAACCCAGGCGGGTTCGCCGGATTTCCCCAGGGTCGCGGTGAATTCCTTGAAGACGTTCTGGCCGTTCACGAATGCGTAGCGCATGATGCGGGGGCCGATGTCGCTGGTCACGATCAGCTCCACCTCTCCGTTGGTGATGCGGTAGCAATTGGCCCAGCCTTTGTAGTTGGTCTTTTCGATCTTGACGGCGGCAGCGGCGCTCATGGTCAGCAACAGCAGGGTTGCGGCAGCTTTCAGCATAGCCCGTATTATCGCGCGCTTTCATCGCCGCCGGGCGGATGCCGGCGCGCGCCACGAACATCGATTTACCTGCTACCATCTCGAAAAGGAGGTTTCATGCGCGGCTTTACCACCAGGCGGATTACCAGGCTGTTTTCGTTGACACTCTTGATGGCGGCGCTGGCTATAGTGCAGGCCCATGCCAAGACAGACTTCAGCGGCACCTGGAAGTTGAACACCAGCAAGAGCGAGTTCGGGCAGATGCCGCCGCCCGATAGCCTCACCGAGAAAATTGCCCATCAGGATCCGGACTTGAAAGCCAACGTGGTCTCGACCGGAGGCATGATGGGCGACCAGACTTACGACGTCGCGTATAGCACCGACGGCAAGGAAACCGCCAATAAGGTCGGCGAGAATGAATTCAAGAGCACCGGCAAATGGGACGGCGATCAGATAGTGATCGACACCAAGGGATCGTTCAGTGGGACAGAGTTTACATCCAAGGACCACTGGGAGCTTTCGCGCGATGGCAAGACCCTGACCGTTTCCCGGCATCTGTCGAGCGCCATGGGCGAGATGGATATGAAAATGGTTTTCGAAAAACAATAGGAGATTACCGATGCGCAAATCTATATACCAAATTATTTGTTTGACACTATTGTTGGTGGCGGTGGCCCTGGTACAGGCGCAGGCCAAGTCCGACTTCGGCGGTACCTGGAAACTGAACGCCGGCAAGAGCGATTTCGGGCCGATGCCGCCCCCCGACAGCATCACCCAGACCATCACACACGACGAACCCACGGTTAAGATCAGCGTAGTCCAGGTGGGGGGTACGGGAGACGCGAAATATGACATGGCCTATACCACCGACGGCAAGGAAAGCGTCAATCACATGGGCGACAACGAGTTCAAGACCACGCTGAAATGGGATGGCGACGACCTGGCGGGCGACACCAAAGGTTCGTTCGATGGGAACGACTTCACGGCCAAAGACCGGTGGGCGCTTTCCGATGGCGGCAAGACCATGACGGTGACCCGGCACATCTCGACTTCCATGGGCGAGTTCGATATGAAATTTGTGTACGAGAAGCAATAGGAGATCAAACATGCGTCCTCTTACGAGCAGAATATTTTGCGCCGTGCTGGTGGCCGCGGCCTTCGCGGTATCCGCCGCCCAGGCCAAGCCCAACTTCAGCGGAACATGGAAGCTGAACGTTTCCAAAAGCGATTTCGGCCCCATGCCGGCGCCCGACAGCCGCACCGACAAGATCACGCACGACGATCCTTCCCTGCGCGACGAGATCAGCCAGAGCAGTCAGATGGGAGACATGACATCGGATATGAAATATTCGACCGATGGCAAGGAAACCACCAACTCCATCGCCGGAAATGAAATCAAGACCACCGCCAAATGGGACGGCGACGACCTCGTGATTACCGGCAAAGGCTCGTTCAACGGAGCGGATGTGACCTTCGATAGCCACTGGTCGCTGGCGGCGGACGGCAAGACCATCACCGTCAAACAGCACGTCACCAGCCCCATGGGCGAGGCGGACCTGAAGATGGTGATGGACAAACAGTAGGCGGACGATGGCGCGGAGTCAATTCGCGGGGCTTGCGGCGCTGATCCTGATCGCCGCCTGCGGGTGGTTGCAAGGTCAGATCAGGACAAGCCTGAACGGCGTCTGGAAGATGGATCCGGCCAAGAGCGATTTTGGCGGCGGGCCGGTTTCCGACAGCCGGCTGGACAGGATCGGCATCGAGGGGTCCACCTTGAAGGACACCATCACCCAGAAACTGCACGGGGCCCCCGAGAGCACCTACGACATGATCTACACGCTGGACGGTAAGGAGTGTACCAACCACGTGCGCGGCAACCTGGTGGAGAGCACCGCCCAATGGGAAGGCGAAGCGCTGTTTGTCGACAGCAAAGTACACACCCTGCGCATGGCGATCTTAAAGGATCGCTACACCGTGTCGCCGGACGGCAAGACCCTGACCTTGCTGCGGCACATGAGCGGCGCCCGGAACGCCGAGCAGAAGATCGTGTTTGATCGACAGTAGGCCGGGCGGGAGTCTATGGGTTGCCGCCTGGCGTGCGGATGAAAATATCCTTGAAGCGCATGTTGGCCTCGCCGCCCGCATGCAACTGCAGCGCGATGGCGCCGTCTTCCACCTCGTTCACAGGATCGGTGAAATCGATCACCTGCACGCCGTTTAATCGCGCGCGGTGATGATTGCCCTCCACGGTCAGCACGTAATCGTTCCATTCGGTCGGCTTGATGACAAATTCGTTCTCGGGCGATGGCCATACGATCCAGCCGCGGCGCGCCGTATAGATGCCGCCGGTGTGGTGATTGAGGTTGCGGTCGATTTCGAACTGGTATCCCTCGGCCACGTCGGCGGTTCCGGGCTTGAAGCTGGTGCGGTAGAAGACGCCGCTATTGCCGCCGGTGACGCACTGGAAGCGGATGGCCAGCTCAAAATCCTTGTAATGCTTCTCGGTCATCAGGTACCCGTAGCCCTTGGTGACGCCCGCGCCATGAATAGCGCCATCTTCCACGGTCCAATTCTCATCGCCCACCTTCACCCACCCTGTAAGGTCTTTGCCGTTGAACAGGGAAACCCACCCTTCCTGGGACTCTTTCAGGCGCGGTTGAGCGGCCGCGGCCGCGGCGAGTACTATCGCCAGAATCAAGCTGCGCATCATCATGCTCCTATCTCCTCGCGTATCGCGGCGGCGATACGGCTTGTGAATTCGTCCACGCGGGCCAGGTCGGGACCCTCCACCATCACGCGGGCCAGCGGCTCCGTGCCCGAGAACCGCACCAGCACGCGGCCGGATGCGCCGAAGGCGTTCTGGCACGCCTCGATCTCCCGGGCCACGGCCGCCAGTTCGTGCAGCTCCCGCCGTTCACGCACGCGCACGTTCTGTAATCTCTGAGGGTAGATGTCCAGGCCCGCGGTCAATTTGTCGAGACTCGCGCCCGTATCGCGCGAAATCTCCACAATGCGCAGCGCGGTGAGCAGGCCGTCGCCGGTAGTGGCGTAGCGGCGGAAGATCACGTGGCCGGATTGCTCCCCGCCCAGGGCCGCGCCGGTGCGCACCATTTCCTCCAGCACGTATTTATCGCCGACGGGCGTGCGCACTAACTGGATGCCTTCGCGCGCCAGCGCCCGTTCCAGCCCCAGATTGGACATGAAGGTGGCCACCACCAGGTCGCCATCGAGCTGGCCGGCGGCCTTCAGGGCGCGCGCCGCGATGAGCAGCACGGCGTCGCCATCCACGATGCGGCCGCTCCTTCCCACGAAGATGGCGCGATCCGCGTCCCCATCGAATGCCGCGCCCAGGTCCGCGCCGGATTCGAGCACGGCCGTGCGCAGGTTGTCGATATACAGCGCGCCGCAGTTCAGATTGATATTGCGCCCGTTGGGTTCGCGGCAGATGGCCGTAACTTCGGCGCCCAGGCGGCGAAACAATTCCGGCGCGATCTGGAAGGCCGCGCCGTTTCCGCAATCCAGCACCACCCGCACGCCTTCGAAAGAGCCGGATACCGTGGCCGCCAGGTGGTCCAGGTAACGGGCGGCCAGCGCTGCGTCAGGTTCCAGCGGCACGGGCGCGCCGGGGGCCTCCCCCGAATGCCGGAAGATCTCCTGCTCTACCGCGTGCTCTTCCTCGTCGGGCAGTTTGTAGCCCGAGTGGCCGAAGACCTTAATGCCGTTGTCCTGGTATGGATTGTGCGAGGCCGAGATCATCACGCCGGCCGTGAAGGAGTCGGTGGCCGTGAGCCAGGCGATGCCCGGCGTGGTGATGATGCCCGCGGATACAGTCCGCACACCCTGGCTCGCGAGTCCGGCGGCCACTTGCGCGGCGATCCAGGGACCCGACTCGCGTGTGTCCATGCCGATGACGATGGCGGCATCCTTCGCGCTGTGGCGCAGGTCCATTCCCAGCGCCAGGCCGAAAGCGTGGATGGTTGCCGCGTCCAGGGGATACTCTCCCGCCACGCCGCGAATGCCGTCGGTTCCGAATAGCTGTTTGGCCATCTATCTCTTTCCGATGGTAACTTTGACTGTAACGCGCGGCGGGTCCTGAAAGCGTACCCGGGCATCCTGAATGTAAGCTTCCACCCGGTAACGCGCGGTGCCCGCCACCGGCTTCAGGTGCACCGGATCGATGCGCGCTGAGATGACCCCCGCCAACCGGCTGGCCGGTCCGGCGATGGCCAGCACGGACGGCTCCGCGGTGGCCTCGACCACGCGCAGATCGGGCGGCAGATCGTCCGCAACTCTCACTTCCACCGGAACGCTGCGGGTGGCGCCCGGTTCGAAGTTCATATGGATTTGCGCCGGAATCGCGCGCACCAGTTGCACGCCGCGCGGCAGCCGCACATCGCCGCGGTCTATGGTGAAGGTATGCTGGCCGGGCTCGATGTTGGTCATATCCAGGATCACGGTGTAGTGCCGGCGATCTTCGGGCAAATTACCGAGCTCGCCGGACGGACCGCGGACTTCGAGCAACACCGTCTCCACCACGTCGGAATCGATTTCCACTTCCGGAGAGAGATTCTTGTACTCCACCCGCACGGAAACGAAGGCCGCCAGTTCGGGTTCGCCGGCCACGGATAACCACAGAAGCACGGCGGCGGCTAGCGAGAGCAGCTTCCACCCGATCCTCTCCGTGAAGAAGCTCTTCACTTGGGCTCCGTCCTTTCCGCGGGATGGTGATTCTCCATGGGAATATCGGCGGCGAATTCCTCGATCAGGTGCGGCGCGGCGCGCGCCACGCCGAAGTGCGCGCAGATTCGCTCGTCCACATCGCGCAGGCTCAACCCCGGCGTCAGCTCTCCGAAGGCGGCCACCGAGATGCGGCCGGTCTCCTCGGAAACGATCAAAGACAGGCAGTCGGTCTCTTCCGTAATGCCGATGGCGGCGCGGTGGCGCGTACCGAAAGTCGAGGAGAGCGCCGGGTTGGTGGTGAGCGGCAGAAAGCAGTTGGCGGCGGCCATGCGGTTCTTCTGCAGGATCACCGCGCCGTCGTGCAGCGCGCCGCCCGGATGAAAGATGGATACCAGCAGATCGCTCGACAGGCTGGCGTCCAGAGGCACGCCGCTTTCGATAAACGTGCGCAACCCGATGTCGCGCTCAAGAACGATCAAGGCGCCGGTCTTGTCCGCGGCCAGGCGGCGCAGGGCGATCAAAATGTCTTCGGTGAATTCGGGCCGGTGGTATCCCCGCGCGAACCACCGCTTGCGTCCCAGGCGCGCCAGAGTGCGGCGGATTTCGGACTGAAACAGGATAATCACGGCCAGCGCCAGGTAGGGCACGATGTAGGAGAGCACCGACCGCAGCGCTTCCAGTCCGGTGTACAGCGCGATTACATAGAGCGCCACCATGATCAGGATGCCGATCAGGATATGGCCGGCGCGCGTGCCGCGTACAATCATCAGCGCCTGATAAATCAGCAAGGCCACCACCAGGATATCCACGACGCTGGTGGGGGTCAGGCTGGGCAGCGGGATAACGGCCGCCGCGTTATTGAAGTAGACCGCGAATCTCAAGCCAATCCTTCAGCCGCGCGGGCCAGGTGGCCAGGACGGCATCAGAGGACGCGAGGCCCACGCCGTGGGGGCCGCGCTCGTAGATGTGCATCTCGGCGGGGACGCCCGCCTTGCGCAGCGCCAGGTAGAAGAGCACGCTGTTTTCAGGCGCTACTCCGGTGTCCTGGTTGGTGTGAAACAAAAACGTAGGCGGCGTCCGCGCGGTAACCTGCGTCTCGTTGGAGAGGCTGGCCACCAATTGGGGATCGGGGTGGTCGCCCAGCAGGTTGCGCAGCGAGCCCTGGTGAGTGTATGGCGTAGTGAAGGAGATCACCGGGTAAGCCAGGATCATGAAGTCGGGGCGCGAGCTGACCCGCTCCATAGGGTCGGCGGCGCCGGCGTCGCCGGGATCGAAGTGCGTGCCGGTGGTGGATGCCAGGTGGCCGCCCGCCGAAAAACCCCAAATGCCGATGCGGTCCGCCGCGATGCGGTAATCGGCGGCATGCGCGCGCACGAAGCGGATGGCGCGCTGCGCGTCGAGCAGTGGCGCGGGATGGTGATAGCGCGGCGCGATGCGGTATTGCAGCATGTAAGCCGAGATGCCCAGGGAATTGAGCCAGCGCGCGATCTGGTCGCCTTCGTGATCCTTGGCCAGCGCGCCGTACCCGCCACCCGGGCAGACCACCACGCCGGTCCTGGTGGCGTTCTGGGCCGGCGCCGGATAAAGGGTGAGGCTGGGCTTATCCGCGTCTTCCGTGCCGGCGGCTCCGGGTGCGCCGCCGGGCCACAGCAGTTCGATCTGGTGTGTGGGCGTCTGGGCGAGCGCGGCGGCCAGCGGGAGAAGGAGCGCCAGTGCTTTCACGGTGACTATTGTAACGTGGGGAGCCCGGCCGCCCGGTAGCTGTGGGGCAGGCCCGTCGACCTGCCGGGCGCCTTGGTGCCCGTCTCCCGGTATGACTTCGGCTGCCGCGAGGGGTTGATTGGCGGAGAGTCGGCTTTGCGCCAAGGCTCGGCTCCGCCCCGCTGGAGAGTCCTCGTTTCCCGCAAGCCGGGCCGGGCCTGCCCAAGTGGTTCCTCCACCCTCGGGCCGCCGAAGAAGCGCGGCTCCACCACCCGGCTTCGTCTCGGATCTATGGCCGCCAGGTCCTTCAGCGCATCGTCCAGCGTGCGCCGCGCGCGCACCCTTTGCGCTTTTGAATAATTCTTTTGCCCGCACTATAGTTTTCGCGCGCCGCTCGCGCCTTTATAGATCGAGGGCGGACAAAGGTTGGCCCAAACGAAAAAGGAGAAAGACGATGAACATACGCAAAAACATGACGATCAGCCTGGCGCTCGCGGCATTAGCCCTGGGCTTGACCACCACCACAGCCAGCGCACAAGGGGTACTCAAGGGTTCCTTCGAACTCCCCGGCGCGGTGTACTTCGGCGACACCCTTCTGCAACCCGGCCACTACACGATCTCGATGAGCACCGAAGTGCGCGACCTGGACTTCACGCAGCAGATTCATGTGAGCGGCGAAGGTGTGTCGAAGACCTTTCTGGCGATTTCCAAGCCCACTAAGGAATCCGGGCGCAACTGTCTGAAGCTCACGGGCATCGACGGCGCCTACGTGGTGAGCTCATTCGACACCGGCGTTCTCGGCAGATCGTACGCCTTCGGCATGACGAAGAACGTGCGGAACAAAGTGCTGCGCGCCGGCGCCGGCCCCCGCATCGCGGTTCCGGTCTCTACGGCCGCAGGTTTCTGATGTCCGGCGCATGGGACGGACGGCCTCGCTAGTCGCCGTCCGTCCCCCGGTTGCGTAGCCTCGCGTTCCAGCTTATTCCCGCCTCCACTGGCCTCACTGCAATCGTAGCTTCAATCTCCATCCACAAATCCCGCAGCCGGAGTGCGGAGGCTCAACTTCCTGTTAACCGGCCGGCTTCTAAGAGCCCGGGTATCCGCCACGCCGCGGGTGTCCGCGCTGCGGCCTTACTCCGCGCGCAGAGCCTCCATCGGCGAAATGCGGCTCGCCCTGAGCGCCGGAATCAACGAGGCCAGGAACGCCGACAAACCCAGCGCCGCGACGGCTGTCAGCACCACGAAGGGATCGTACGGATTCATTCCGTAAAGCTGATTGCCCAAAAATCGCCCCGCGACAAACGTCAACGGTAGACCGAGAACCAGCCCCACAACGATCAGCCTGAACGTCCCGCGGAGCATTAGCGCGACCGCATCCCGCCGGCTCGCGCCCAGAGCCATCCGCACGCCCATCTCGGTCACGCGCGACCCCGCATTGTAGGCCGTGACCCCGTACATTCCGATGCACGCCAACACCAGCGAAAGAATCCCGAAAAACGATGTGAGCCGTGCGATCAGACGCTGCTGCCGGAACAGATTGGCCACCTGCTCGCGCAGGGGCCGGACCCAGATCAGCGGCAGATTCGGATCTACCGAAGCCATAGCCTGCGTGAGTTGCGCAACCGACAGATTCACCCCAGGCCTGGTCACGATCACAATGTCCTGCAAATAGTGGGACCCCGGATCATTGTCCGGAACGTCGTGCTGCACACCAGGCAAAAAAAACATCGGGCTCACCGGCATGCCGAGACCGGACGTTAAATAACGCGCATCCCTGGCGACGCCTACGACCTCGTACAAACGGGATGATTGACTCTCGAGGCGCCCAAAATGTTTTCCGACCGGATTCCGACTTCCGAAAAACTTTCTCGCGAACGCTTCATTAACCACCGCCACATGCCGCGATTCCGCGGTATCCCGATCGGTGATCCCGCGCCCTTGCAGAATCGGATTTCCGATGGTGTCGAAGTATCCGGCGGTCGTACGATCCATAGACGAGGTGGTGTCCTCTTTGGGTCCGGGAGGCGGTTGCCCGTCCACCCAGATGCTACTGCCCCAATTGTTCCCATTGAGCGGCGAGTACATACAAAGCGCGACCGATTCGACCCCGGGAATTCTCGCGATCGAATCGTGAATGCGGCCAAACAGCGGTGTGAGTTGCGGGGGATGGTAGCTGCCAAGCCGTGGATCCATGTGGGCGATGATCCTGCGATCCTGAGCGAATCCGAAATCCTGAGTCTCCAGCCTGTGCAGCGCGGCGGTCAGCAGTCCTGACACCGCGAGTAAGACAAGCGACAGGGCGGCCTGGAGCACCACCAGGGTCTGGCGAGAGAAGGAACCGGTGCGCGCAGTGGAACGGCTGGCGCCCCGCAACGCTTCCAGCGGATCGGCTCGCGTGGCCATCCATGCCGGTATCATGGCGGACGCGGATCCCACGATCACCGAAATTCCCAGGGCAAACAGCAGCACTGCCAGGGATGGCGACGGGCTAATTGGTATCTCCGGCGTGCCCCGCGGGGACGGGAATGCAAAGCGCAAGATCAGGCTGGTGCCCGCGAATGCGATCCCCAGGCCCGCCGCTCCGCCGCACAAAGACAGCAGGATACTCTCGATGAGCGGCTGCCTGACGACTCGCGCGGTTCGCGCGCCCAAAGCGATACTCAACGACGTCTGCCGCCGCCGCTGCATGGCGCGAACCAGCATGAGATTGGCGACGTTGGCGCAGACGATCAGCAGCACGAATCCGGAGACCGCCATCAGGATTCGGAGCCAGTGCTCGTATTGTTCGCGCATGCTGGTGATGCCGGCGCCGCCGGGACTTAAGTACAGGGTCTGATCCGGAAGGTTCGCCCGCGCGTTCGCATTCATGTCGCCCCAATGCGAAAGCAGCCATTGTTTCAGTTCCACGCGCATTTCGGCTTCGATGGATGCCCGCGCCGCGGGCGGCTTCGTGCGCCCGATCAAATCCAACCATGCCAGCCCCTGATCCTGCAGATCGTCGGCCACCAGCGATGTGTTCAGCGGTATGAAAAAATCAGGCGGACTGTTGCGCAAAGTGTCGCCAAAGAATCCAGGCGGCGTGACCCCCACGATGGTAAATGGCTTGTTGTCGACCGTGAACGCGCCGCCGATGACCGACCGGTCCATTCCGAATTCCTGCTGCCACAACCTATAGCTCATTACGGCGACTTCCGGGGCTCCAGGCCGGTCGTCCGCCGCGGTCAATAGACGGCCCGCGTACGCGGGGATGCCGAACGTCGCGAAGTAATTTCCGGTAACGAATTCGCCCGGATAGCCTTGGGCCGGCTCCCTACCGCCTGCCCGCCGGACGCCCAAGAGGTGGGTGCCGGCTGAAAAAGCTGCCAGCCCCGTGAATTCCCTGGTATTGTCCCGGAAGTATTTATACAACTGGTAGGAGGCAAGAGAAAATTCCTTGTCCTGTTGGTAGCCGCCCCAATAACAGCAGCGTGTTTCTCTGCCCAACCGAACCAGTTCCGCGGGGTTGGCCACCGGCAACGACTTCAACAAGACCGCGTGAACCAAGGTAAAGATGGAAGTAGTCGCGCCGATCCCCAGCGCCAGCGTGAGCACCGTTGCCATGGTAAACGCCGGAGCCGCCAGCAATCGCCGCACCGCATAGCGCGTATCCAGGATCAAAGTTTCCATAAACGGCAAGCCCCTTCCCTCGCGGTAGCTCTCCTTCACCGCTTCTATCGGCCCGAATTTCCATACGGCTTGGCGGCGGGCTTCCTCGGCCGCTAAACCGGCGCGCATGTTCTCGTCGGTCTGCAGCGCGATGTGTGCTTCAATCTCCGCGCGCAGCCGTTCTTCGTCTTTCCGCGCGGTTGTCCACGAACCCAGCCGCTTGAAGCATCGCCGCAAAGTCTTCATCCGGGATCTTCCGTTTTCGCCGCGACGAATCGCGCGATAATCGACGCCGTCTGTTCCCAACTCCGCGTTTCGGCCTGCAGTTGCTTGCGTCCTGCGCGCGTCAGGCGGTAGAACCGCGCTTTGCGGTTGTTTTCGGAAACGCCCCAATCGGACGCAACCGAACCTTCCTGCTCCAGCTTCAGCAAGACGGGATATAGAGTGCCCTGATTGACGTTGAGAAGATCGCCGCTGATTTGCTCGATACGCCGCGCGATTCCATATCCGTGCAGAGGTCCCAGTACCTCGAGCGTTTTCAGAACCATCAGCGCCAGCGTGCCTTGCAGGACGTCGGTTTTATTCTTCATTGGGTTCCCAACAGGAAGCATGGCACAGTTTCACTGGGAAAGCAACAGGAGCGTTCGCCGGATGGATCTTTCGAAAAAATATTTTGACCGCGCTATAGTTTTCGCGCGCCGCTCGCGCCTTTATAGATCGAGGGCGGACAAAGGTTGGCCCAAACGAAAAAGGAGAAAGACGATGAACATTCGCAAAAACATGACGATCAGCCTGGCGCTCGCGGCATTAGCCCTGGGCTTGACCACCACCACGGCCAGCGCGCAACCGGTACTCAAGGGTTCCTTCGAACTTCCCGGTGCGGTGTACTTCGGCGACACCCTTCTGCAACCCGGCCACTACACGATCTCGATGAGCACGGAAGTGCGCGACCTGGCCTACCCGCAGCAGATTCATGTGAGCGGCGAGGGCGTGTCGAAGACGTTTCTGGCGATTTCCAGGCCCACTCCGGAATCCGGCCGCAACTGTCTGAAGATCACCGGCATCGACGGCGCCTACGTGGTGAGCTCATTCGATACCGGCATGCTCGGCAGATCGTACGCCTTCGGCATGACGAAGAACGTGCGGAACAAAGTGCTGCGCGCCGGTCCCGGCATCGCGGTTCCGGTCTCCTCGGCCGCAGGTTTCTAATGTCCGGCGCATGGGACGGGCGGCCCCGCCTGCTCGCCGTCCGTCCCCCGTCGCGCAGCGGCTTCAGGAAGTTGTGACACTATCGGGAACCCTTCGCCAAAAGCCAAAAACATCACGGCGAACCCAAAAAATGGGGGTATCGATCCCCCGCAAATGGGGGTAATCCAAACTGCTTGCCCCGGCGACCATCCAGAGTCGCCCCCCGCCCCTTCCCCACGACTCCTCGCGCTTGCATTTCCCCCCAGCCGCGCTACAATGGTTCTTGGTGTGTCGAACCCGTTAAGTGGGCGAAAGCCCACTTTTTTGTTGGGAAATCACTAAATTATGCGGCCGGCCATTACATCGCGGATTCAGGAGATCGCCGAACGCGTGGCCCTCTCCGAGGGAATCGAAGTCGTCGAAGTCGAGCTCAAGGGCGGCGGGAAAAATCAGTTTGTGCGCATTTCCATCGATAAACCCGCCGGCGTCTCCCACGCCGATTGCGAGCTGATCTCCCACCAGGTCGGTACTATCCTGGATGTCGAGGACGTGGTGCCCGGGCATTACACGCTCGAAGTCAGTTCTCCCGGCCTCGAGCGCAAGTTGCTTAAGCCCCGCGATTTCGAGCGCTTTCAGGGCAGGAAGGCCAGGGTCACGCTGCGCGCCCCGGTCGACAATCAGCGCCATTGGGAAGGAACCCTGGCGGGCTTCGCCGACGGCTTTATCAGCATGGACGCCGCCGGCCGCCAGGTCCGCTTCCCATTCGAACAGGTGGAAAAGGCGAATTTGAAGTTTGAGTGGTAACCCCTCCTCGCCACCGGGTTAAACCAACCAGCGACAACCAAGAAGAGGAACACTTTGGAAACGATTTTTCAGTCCATCGAGATCTTGAGCAAGGAAAAGGGCATCGACCCGCGTATCGTTCTCGACGCCGTCAAGGACGCCATGTTGATCGCCGCCCGCAAGCATTTCCGCACCGACGAGGATTATGTCGCCGAGTTGAACGACAAGACGGGCGCCATCCAGCTTTTCGCCGTCAAGAAGGCCGTGGAAGCCGTAGCCGACCCCGCCAAGGAAATGACCCTGGCCGAAGCGCGCCGGCTCAATCCCGAAGCCGAAGTCGGCGCGGAAATCCGCATTCCCAAGAAGACCGACCTGCTCGGCCGCATCTCCGCCCAAACCGCCAAGCAGGTCATCTTTCAGAAGGTGCGCGAGGCCGAGCGCGAAACCGTCTTCAACGAATACTCCGGCCGCACCGGCGAGCTGGTTAACTGCACCATCAAGCGGGTCGAAGGCCCCGATTACATCCTGGATCTCGGCAAGACCGAAGCTCGCCTGCCCAAAAAGGAGCAATCCAAGCTGGAAAGTTACAGCGTGGGCGACCGCGTCCGTTGCGTCATCCGCGTGGTGGATAAGTCCAGCAAGGGTCCCGGCGTGCTGGTGTCGCGCGGCGCGCCCGAGCTGGTGATGCGCCTGTTCGAGCAGGAAGTGCCCGAGATCTACGACAGCACCGTGACCATCAAGGGATGCGCGCGGGAACCCGGCGAGCGCACCAAGATCGCCGTCCAGAGCCGCGACCGCGATGTGGATAGCGTGGGCGCCTGCGTCGGCATGAAGGGCATGCGCGTCCAATCCATCATTCGCGAGCTGCGCGGCGAGAAGATCGACATCATCGAATACTCCGACGATCCCGTGGTGTTCGCCACGCACGCGCTTAGCCCCGCCAAGATCAGCCGCGTCACCATCATCGACCCCGTCGAAAAGCACATGGAGGTGATCGTCGACGATTCGCAGCTCTCACTCGCCATCGGCAAAAAAGGCCAGAATGTCCGCTTGGCCGCCAAGCTGCTCGGCTGGAAGGTGGACATCAAGAGCGAGGAAGAGAAGCGCCAGGAAGTCGAGTCCGCCATGGCTGCCCTGGTTAATCCCCCTGAGCCGGTCTCCGCGCTCATCCAGTATGGCCTGGGGGAGCCGCTTTCCGCCCGCCTGGCGGAAGCCGGCGTCGATACCATCGAGAAGCTCGGCGGCATGACGCCTGAACAGTTGCAGGAAATCCCGGGCATCGACGCGGAGATGATCGAAAACATCCGCGATTCGGTCACCGTCTACTACGCCCAGTTTGAAGAGCCGGCGCCCGCGCCGCCGGAAGAGGAAGTCCCTGTCCAGTCCGAATCCTCCGCCGTCCCGGAGGCGCGCGGGGCGGAGCCGGCGCCGTCGGCCGAAGAGCCCGCCGCCGAGCCACGGCCGGAGGAATCTGTAGCCGGGGATACAGAAAAGTCCGCCGAGTTTGATACCATGAAAGACTCGGAGCCCGCTTCTCACGACGAGTCGGAAAACCGCGGTTCGGTAAACGAGTAAGGTGCGTCTCCGCGACATAACGTTGTATTTTTTATGAACAAAATCCGAATCAATGAGCTGGCTCGGGAATTGGAGGTCAAGGCCCATGAGATCCTCGACCGCCTGCCCGGGTTGGGCGTAACGGAAAAGAAAACGCACTCCAGCTCGATCGACGAAGATGTCGCCATCAAACTGCGGCGCATCTTGGGACATGAGGTCCCTGAGGAGGTTTCCGGGCCGGGCCCACAGGCCGCTGCGGAAAGCACTCCGGCGCCCGCGTCGGATCGACAACAGCCCGCGGCTGTGGAAACGGCGACGCCCGCCGAAGTTCCCGGCGGACCCGCCAGCCAGCCGCGGGCCACCGAGCTTGCTGATGAGAAAGCTCCCGCGCCGGCCGCGGGCACAGCGGTGATGGATCGCCCGGCGGGCCGCGCCGCGCATCCCATCCGTCCGCCTCTGGCCGGAAGCGCGCCATCCGGCGCGCCCACCGCGCCAACTCCGCCGGCGGCCGCGATAGCTCCAGGACGCCCCGCGCCACCCCCCGTCCGCCCGCAGCCGCCGCAGTTGCCGATGCGTCCCGGCCAGGTGCTTTCCGGACCGCGCCAGCCTTTGCCCAGCGGTGAGACGCTGCGTCCATCCGGTCCCATCGCGCCGCGTACCCCGATCATCGGACGCGCCCCTCAGCCCACCGGCCGCCCCGCCGGTCCCGCGGCTCCGGCCGCTCCGGCACAGCCCGGAATGGCATCGTCCCCCGCGGCTCCCGGAATGCGGACCCCGGCCGCCCGGCCGCTTGCCGGCCAGCCCGCCGCGCGCCCCGTGGTGCCACCGCGTCCCGATCTGTTAGCCAAGCTGAGCCAGCCCCGTGCCGCTTCCCCCGGCATGCCGGCTCCTCCGGCGCCCAGCCGTCCGGGAGTTCCATCGCGGGCCGCCGGAGCCGCTATGCCCGGGCAGCCCATCTATCGCGGACCCCTGCGTCCCGGCCAACCCGCCGTCCCCCGTCCCGGCCCCGGCGCGCGCACCGGAGTCCCCATGCGGCCCGGTGGCCCGCGCCCCATGCACCCCACGTCCCGGCGTCCGGGCATGGAGCCCGCCGTGGCGCCCCCGCCGCCCGATCAGCAGCGCCGGCCCGGCGACAAGCGCGGCCGCCCGCAGCGCGACCGCAGCCTCGAACCGGAAGAGAAAATCCTGCGGCCGTCCACCCGCCGTCAGGCCCAGTCCGGACCGCCGCCCGTCAGCCGCGAGATTACCGTCACCGAAGGCATCACCGTCAAAGAGCTTTCTGAAAAACTGGATGTGAAGGCCAGCCTGGTCATCAAGAAACTCTTGGACCGCAACATCCTGGCCACCATCAATCAAACCCTCGACTCAAAACTTGCGACCGAGGTCGCTCGCGAGTTTGGAGCCTCCACTAGTACAATTACTTACGAGGAAGAAGCTCAACAAAAAGATGAGGTAACGGAAGAGCAGAAGGACGTGGTCAAGCGCGCCCCTGTAGTGACCATCATGGGCCACGTCGATCACGGCAAGACTTCTTTGCTCGATGCCATCCGCGAAGCCAATGTGGCCGGTAAGGAAGCCGGCGGCATCACCCAGCATATCGGCGCATATTACGTCGAAAAGGATGGCCGCAAAGTAGTCTTCATCGACACCCCCGGTCACGAAGCCTTCACCCGCATGCGTGCCCGCGGAGCCAAGGTCACCGACATCGTCGTCATCGTCGTCGCTGCCGACGACGGAGTCATGCCGCAGACCCTCGAGGCCATCGACCACGCCCGCGCCGCCAACGTGCCGATCATCGTCGCCGTCAACAAGATCGACAAGCCCGAAGCCAACCCGTCAAAGGTCATCCAGCAGCTCGCAACGCGCGGCCTGCAGCCTTCCAACATGGGCGGCGACACCGAGTTCGTCGAAGTCTCCGCGAAGAAGCAAATCAACCTCGACAAGCTCGAAGAGATGATCTGCCTCGTCGCCGACGTCAACGAGCAAAAAGCCCAGCCCGACCGTCCCGCCGTCGGCACCGTCATCGAAGCCAAGCTCGATCGCGGCCGCGGCGCCGTTGCCAGCATCCTCGTGCAGAACGGAACCCTTCGCACCGGCGACAGCTACATCGTCGGCAACACCTTCGGTAAGATCCGCGCCATGTTCGACGACCGTGGCCGCGCGATCACGGAAGCCGGCCCCTCCACCCCGGTCGAAATCCTCGGCCTTGAAGGCATGCCCGATGCAGGCGACACCTTCCTCGTCATGGCCGATCGCGACAAAGCCAAGGGCATCGCGCAGTACCGCAAGCTGAAAGAGCGCGAAGCCCAGCTCGCCAAGTCCTCCCGCGTCTCACTCGAAGGTCTCTCCGAGCAGATCAAGCA
>DATGGM010000007.1:0-50866 GCA_035308525.1 Bryobacteraceae bacterium | reverse complement strand
GGGATGGAGCCGCCGAAGATCTCGTTGACGAACTCGAACTTAGCGCCGCGCGGCAGGGGTTCCATGCGGATCCAGCAATCGCCGAACTGCCCGTGGCCACCGGTTTGCTTTTTGTGGCGGCCCTGGACGTCGGCGTGACCGCGGATGGTCTCGCGATACGGGATTTTCGGCGCTTTTAGGGTTACATCCACACCGTAACGCTTCTTCAGCCGGCTGACGACAATTTCCACATGCTGCTGTCCGCTGCCGCCCAGCAGGAATTCCTTGGTCTGCGGATCGCGGTAGAAGCGCAGGGACTGGTCCTCTTCGAGGATGCGGTGGACGGCATTGCCCATGCGGTCCTCGTCCTGCCGCGATTTGGCCTCGATGGCAAAGGCGATGGACGGCTCGGGAAGCTGTACGGGCGGATAGGTGAAGCTGGCGCCCTTGTCGGCAAGGGTATCGCCGGTCAGGGTCTCTTTCAGCTTGGCCACCGCGCCGATATCGCCGGCATGCAACTCGGTCACGGGGGTGATGGTTTTGCCGACCGGCACCCCGATGTGGGCGAGGCGCTCGGGCGTGCTTTTCGGCACATTTTGCAGGTTGGCATCGTTCTTGAGGACGCCGGAGTAGACTTTGAAAAACGTGATGCGGCCGGCAAACGGATCGGCGGTGGTTTTGAAGACAAAGGCGGAGCAGGGGCCGGACTCGGCGATGGGGCGGGCGGCGAGGTCGCCGTTAGTATTGGCGGAGACTTCACGGCCGATGGGCGCCGGCAGATCGTCCGTGCAGAAGTTGAGGATCAGGTCCGAACCGATATTATGCAGCGCGGAGGCGCACAGAACCGGGAAGAGGCGCATTTCCCGGACGCCGGACTGCAGACCATCGAGGATGTGCTCGGGGGGCAGGGTGCCTTTATCGAAGAACTCTTCCAAAAGGGCGTCGTTGCCTTCGGCCACCAGTTCAACGAGGGCTTCGTGGGCGGCCTGGGCGGCGGCGGCCAAGTCGGCGGGGATGTCGCCCTCTTTGCCTTTGCCATCGCCATCGGGCGTGTAGGTGTAGGCCTTCATGCGGACGAGATCCACAACGCCCTTGAAATCGCGCTCGGCGCCGATGGGGAGTTGAATGGGAATGGCGGTGCGGCCGAAGGTTTCCTGGACGCTGGCAAGGGCGCGCTCGAAGGACGAGCGCTCGCGGTCGAGCTTATTGATGATCACGGCGCGGGGCAATTTGTAGTCGTTGGAGTAGCTCCAGACCTTCTCGGTCTGGACTTCGACGCCGGCCACGCCGTCGACCACAACCAGGGCGGCATCGGCGGCCACCAGGGCGGCGCGGGTGTCGTTAATGAATATGTTGTACCCGGGGGTATCGAGGATATTGATCTTGATTTTCTTCCATTCGGCCACGGCGATGGCGGTGGAGATGCTCACCTTACGCTGGACTTCTTCCTCGTCGAAGTCCGTTACGGTATTGCCTTCGTCCACCCGCAACAGCCTGCTGGTGGCGCCGGCGGTGAAGAGCAGTCCGGCGGTGAGCGTAGTCTTGCCGGAATCGCCGTGGCCCACCACACCGACGTTCCGGATGTCCTTGCCTTCGTAGTTTTTCACGGGGTAGCTCCCAATTTAAATCGGAGTGTAACACGCGCCAGCCGGGCGTTGGCCCTGGTGCGTGCCGGGGCGGCTGGATATACAATACAGACATATATCTATGCGCGTCTCGAAATGGGGGAACAGCTTGGCCGTGCGCCTGCCCGGAGCGGTAGTTGAAGCTCTGGACCTGAAGGCAGGCGACCAGATTGAAATCATCGTGGCAGGCAAGCGGGAGTTCGAAGTCGCCCGCGACCGGAGCGTCGAAAAAGCCTTGGCTCGAATCCGCCAATTGCGGCGGCGTTTGCCTCCCGGTTTCCGGTTCGACCGGCAGGAAGCGAATGCCCGGTAAGGCATTCTTCGACGCGAATATCCTGATCTATGCGTTCGCGAAGGACGATCCACGCGCCGAGGCCGCCTTGGGGCTGCTGGCCGAGGGCGGTGTGGTTGGCGTCCAAACGCTGAACGAGTTTGTGGCGGTGGGCGGGCGTAAGCTCCGCATGCCTTGGTCCGAGATTATAGAAGCTCTGGCCGCGATTCGCACGCTGTGTCCCGCGCCTGCGCCGATCACCGTCGCCACCCACGACAAGGCGCTCCGGATTGTGGAGCGGCATGGCTATCACATCGACGATGCGCTGGTAATCGCCGCCGCTCTGGAGGCCTCTTGCCGTACACTCTATTCGGAAAATATGCGCGACGGGCAGGTGATCGAAGGCATGACCATCCGCAATCCATTTGGGGACCGATGAGCGACCTACCGTCGGTTGGCGTGTTGCAGGCCAAAACGTCGTCGACAGGATGGGATTGGATGGCGCCGCAGCGTTCGGTGGTTAGACTGACTGCCCCACCACGCCGGCGAGGGGACTGCTGGCGCTGGCGTAGAGCTTTTTGGGCATGCGTCCGGCGAGGTAGGCGAGGCGGCCGGCTTCGACCGCCAGTTTCATTGCCTGGGCCATGCTGACGGCGTCCTCGGCGGCAGCGATGGCGGTATTCATGAGCACGCCGTCGGCGCCCAATTCCATGGCGATGGCGGCGTCCGAAGCGGTACCCACGCCGGCATCCACGATGAGCGGGACGGCGGTGATCATCTCGCGCATGATGCGCAAGTTGGCGGCGTTCTGGACGCCCAGGCCGGAGCCGATAGGGGCGGCCAGCGGCATGACGGCCGCGGCGCCGGCATCGATCAGCTTGCGTGCGTTCACCACGTCATCATTGGTATACGGGAGCACCACGAAACCTTCCTTGACTAGCACTCGGGTGGCTTCGAGCAGGCCTTCGTTATCGGGGAAGAGCGTTTTTTCGTCGCCGATGACCTCCAGCTTGACCCAGTTGGAGAGACCCACTTCGCGCGCCAGGCGGGCGGTACGGATGGCTTCGTCGGCCGTGTAGCAGCCGGCGGTATTGGGAAGGATGAAGATTTTGGACCGGTCGATGAAATCGAGCAGGGATTCCTTGGAACGGTCGGTGAGATTAACGCGGCGCACGGCCACGGTTACCATGTCGGCGCCAGTGGCCTGGTGGCAGCGGGCCATCTCGGGGAAGCTGCGGTATTTCCCGGTGCCCACGATCAGGCGGGATTGGAAGGCGCGGCCGGCGATTGTGAGTGTTCCAGACATAAATCCCATTGTAAGACGGATGGCTCGGAGACCGCGCTGCGCTTACAATGGCATCAATGCGCTTTGAATGCCAGGCGGGTTGCACCACCTGCTGCCAGCGGCGGGGTTTCGTTTATCTGACGGAAGACGATATCGTGCGCGCGGCGCGGTTTTTGGGCATGACGGCCCGGGTGTTCGAGAAACGATACGTCTACCGCACACGCAACCTGCGCCGGCTGCGGATACCGCGCGGGTCGCTGTGCCGGTTTTTGCGGGCGGATGGATGCGCGATCCATCCGGCAAAGCCCACGCAGTGCCGGCTGTTTCCGTTCTGGCCGGAGCTGACGGAGAAATCGCGCGCGTGGCGGCGGACGTCGGAATGGTGTCCGGGAATTGGCAAAGGCGAGCTGGTGCAGATCGAAACAGTGCGAAAGCTGGCTGGGGAGATGCGCGCGGCTTACCCCTCGCTGTATCCATAGAGTCGATCGGGAGAACGCATGGCGAAGAACTTCAAAGACTTGACGGAGCAGGAAATTCTGGCGCTGGCCATATCGCTCGAAGAGGAAGACGGCCGCATTTATGGCGACTTCGTGGATGGATTGCGGGAGGCGTATCCGGCGACCGCCCAGATGTTTGAGGAGATGCAGGCGCAGGAATCCGGTCACCGGCGGGTGCTGATCGAGATGCACCAGCAGCGCTTCGGCGAGCATATTCCGCTGATCCGGCGGCAGGACGTGAAGGGTTTCATCACGCGGCGGCCGGTTTGGCTGGTGCGTCCGCTGGGTATCAACGTGGTGCGGCGGCAGGCCGAGATCATGGAGCTGGAGACCCGCAAATTCTACGAAAAGGCGCAGGAGCGGGTGACGGACGCGTCCACGCGAAAGCTGCTGGGGGACCTGGCGGAGGTGGAGCGCCAGCACCAGGCGGCCGCTGAATCGCTGGAACATGAGCTCACACCCAACGTACGCGCGCAAGAGGAAGCCGCCAGCCGGCGCCTGTTCATGCTGCAGATCGTGCAGCCGGGGCTGGCCGGCCTGATGGACGGGTCGGTATCGACGCTGGCTCCGTTGTTCGCGGCGGCATTCGCCACCAAGAACAGCGGTGATGCATTCCTGGTGGGGCTGGCGGCGTCGGTGGGCGCGGGCATTTCAATGGGTTTCGCAGAGGCGCTCTCGGACGACGGCTCGCTTACGGGCCGGGGACATCCGTGGGTGCGGGGGGTAGTGTGCGGGCTGATGACCACGGCGGGAGGCATCGGGCACACCATGCCATTTCTGATCCCGAATTTCCACATTGCGTTTACCGTTGCGATGCTGGTGGTGGCGGTGGAGTTGGGAGTCATCAGCTACATCAGGCATCGCTACATGGACAGCCCGTTCCTGACGGCGGCGTTGCAGGTGGTGGTGGGCGGGGTGCTGGTATTTCTGGCGGGAATTCTGATCGGCAGCTCTTAGGGCTTAGAGTTCTTCAATCTCCAACTGATCGCCCCGCTGTGTGCCGGTGGATTTCAGGATGCCGGCGGGCAGTTCCAAGATCGAGTGGGCCGTAAGGCAGGCGGACATGCGCCACGGGACCATGCGGTGCCGCACCTTCTTCACCTTCTTGTTGCGATCCAGGTAGACCAGGTCGATGGCGAATTTCATGAAGAAGCTGTGCACGGATTCGCAGGGGACGATCCACAATCCCTGGCCGGGGTCGAGGCGATCGTGCTTGAGAAGTCCGGTGCGGCGCGTGGCGCTGGTGTTGGCGACGTCGGCGGAATCGGCCAGGACGGTGTTTCTGGTCAGGTTGCGGACGGCGATTTTCAAGTTCCCTTATACCACGAAGTGCGCGGCGGGCTAACCTGAAATGACATGTTACTGCTGACCGGCCCGGCGGGGTCGGGGAAGACTTTCCGCGTTCTGGAGCGGCTGCGCGAAGCTTTGCGGCGGCGCGATCCGGGCGTGCGGCTGCTGACCCCCACGGCGACGATGGCGCAGCATCTGCAGAGCCGGATGGCGCACGAAGGATTTGTTTTCCGGCCGGCGACGATTCAGACGCTGTCGCGATTTTTGGAGTGGTTTGCGGCGGACACAAAGCAGGTTTCGGATCCGCTGCTTTATCTCATTGTGGAGGAGGCCGCGCGGCGCGTGAACCGGACGGAGTTTGCGCGGGTAGCCGGGCTGCCGGGATTTTGCGCGGCGCTGGCGCGCAGCATGGAAGAGCTATCCTCGGTGGGATGCGATGCGGAACGGCTGGCGGCGGGCCTGGCGCGGGGCGGGGCGCCGCTGGGCGAAGCGTTTCTGGCGGTTTATCGGGAAGTGGACCGGGAACTGGCACGGCGCGGGCTGGTGACACGGGCACAACGCCTGCTGCGGGCAGCGGAGAGGATCGCGGGCGAGGGGCTGGACGGCGCGTACACGATTTGGCTGGACGGCTTTTACGCGCTGCCCGACCCGGAACTGGCGGTGATCGACGCCATGCGCCGGCACGCGGACGTCACGGTGACGCTGCCGAGTGCGGAGATCACGGAGCCCACGCGGCAGCGACTGCTCGAGATGGGCTTTGTGGAAGAGACCCGCGGATGGGCGCAGCCCGCGGTGAGGCGCGAGCTATGCGCGGCGGCGTCGATCGAGCGCGAGGCGGATGAGATCGCGCGGAGGATTCTGGAACAGGCGGCGGCGGGCCGGCCATTTCGGGAAATCGGCGTAGTGGTACGCAACCCGGAGATCTACGCACAGGTGCTGCGCGCGACGCTGGATCGTTTCCGCATCCCGGCGCGTTTCTATTTCGATGCGGAGCTGTCGCGGCATGCGGTGGTGCGCTACCTGGGGGGCATCGTAGACGCAATGCTCGGCGGATGGGAGCATGGAGCGACGCTGGCGGCGATCAGGCTGGCGCCGGGGATGGAGTGCGATGCGTTCGATTTCGCGGTGCGGGAACAGATGCCGGGGTCTGGATTGGCGGCGCTGCGGGGCGCTGCTAATGAGAGGCACGCGACGGCGGGTTTGCCGGAATTGCTGCGGGAGCTGGAGCGGCTGGGGGAATGGCGGGGGCTGCAACTGGGTCCGGGTGAGTGGGCGGCGCGGCTGCAGGGATTGCGGGCATTATTTAAGCCGGGATGGCCGGAGCCGGGCGGTCACGAAATCGCGGCTGTAGGGCGGGGCCAGGCGGCGGCGCTGGATCTGTTCGACGGCGCGATGGAGGAAGCGGCGGGGGCGCTGGGGACGCGGCCCGTTCCGCTGAACGAATTCTGGCGCGCGGCGAAATCCGTGTTGCGGCTTACGCCGCTGCGCGTTCCTGACGGTCGCCGGAACGTGGTGCACGTGTTAGGCGCGCACGAGGCGCGCCAGTGGCGTCTGCCGGTAGTGTTCGTGTGCGGGATGGTGGAGAAACAATTCCCCAAATTTCATGCGCAGGATCCGTTCCTGCCGGAGACGGCGCGCGCCCAGTTGCAGCAAGCGGGCGTGCGGGTGCGCGCGGCGGCAGATTTCGAAGCCGAGGAGCGCTTTCTTTTCGACTGGGCAGTGACGCGCGCTACGGAGTCGCTAACGCTCAGCTACCCAAGGTTCGATACGCGCGGGCAACCCAACCTGCCGTCGCTATATCTGGAGGGCCTGGAAGCCGCAACGAGCTCACCCGAGGCCGTGACGCCGCGGGTGAGCGGCCGGGTGACGGAGGGCGGCGTGCGCAGTGAGATTACCAGCGCGGATTTGCTCGAGGCGCTGGCGCAGCGTTACCAGGCGTTTCAGCCGACGGCGCTCGAATCGTATCTGCAATGTCCGTTCCTATTTTTCGGCCGCACGACGTTGCGATTGCGTGCGGCGCCGAAACGTCCGGAAGAGAGGCTCGATTTCCTGATGCAAGGACAGATTGCGCATGCGGTGCTGGCGGATCTTCATCGCGGGGGCGGGCCGCTCGCGGACGTGTTCGACCGGGTTTTCCGCAGGCTTTGCGAAGAGAAGCATGTGCCGCGCAGTTATCGCACGGAAGCCTGCCGTGAGCGCATGCTGGCGGATCTGTGCGCGCTGGTGGCGGATCCGTTATGGAAGCCCGGGTACGAAGTCCGCGCGGAACAGGAGTTCAATTACAAGCTGACCGCGGATGTGGAGATGCGGGGCCGCATCGACCGTATCGATGTGACGCCGGATGGGGGCGGCCTGGTAACCGATTATAAGTACAGCGGCGCGCAGGGCACCAGGGAGCGCGGCAAGAGCGACAAATTGCTGCAACCGCAACTCTACCTGCTGGCTTTGGAGCAGTTCTTTCATCTGCGGCCGGACGGCATGTCTTATTGGGGATTCCGGGGCGGTATCCAGCGCACTCCCTGGATGCCGTTCGAGCCGGCGTCCGCCGTGGAGAGGACTCTGCGCGTGGCCGGCGAAATACGCGCGGGCCGCGTGGCGCCGCAACCGGCGGATCCGACGAAGTGCGCGCGCTGCGACTATCGGGATGTCTGCCGGTTCGCGGCCGCGGCTGCGGAGGTGGACGAAGAGGCGGCGGCGTGGGATTGACGGAGCGCCAACTGGAAGCGGTGGCGGTGCTGGAGCCGTCGCGGGACACGTGCGTGGTGGCGGGCCCGGGGTCGGGCAAAACGACCGTGCTGGTCCAATATTTCGTCAACCTGGTGGAGCACGGCGGCGTGGATCCGCTGCGAATTCTGGCGATCACGTTCACCGACAAGGCCGCGAATCACATGCGCGAGAAGCTAGCGGAGGCTTTCGCGCATCGCGCGGATATCCGCGGCAAGCTGGAACGCGCGTATGTGTCGACGGTGGACGGGTTCTGCACCAGGCTATTGAAGGAAAACGCGGTATTCGCAGGGATCGATCCGGATTTCCATGTGATGGACGAGCGCGAGTCGCTGCGCGCGCAGAGAACGATGGTGGATGCGGCGCTGGATGCGATGTTCGCCGAAGAGCCGGATCGCATGCGCGGGCTGATGCGCGGGCTGGCGGCGTTCGATGCGGGCAATGAGGTGCTGGGCGTCTATGACGCGATGCGGGCGGCAGGGGTGCCGGCCGCGGATCTGCCTGGCTTCCCTGCCCCGCCCGCGGCGGACGCGGCCGCGGCGATGGCGGAGGTGCTGGCAGGGCGGCCGCGGGGCTGGCGGCTGGAGCAAGAGTCGCATTTCAACGAGGCCCGCGACTGGGTGGAGCGCGTCCATGCGGCGCTGCCGAGAGGGGCGGAGGCGGCGTTGCGGGCCATTGGGTCGTTCGCTCCACACCTGGGTAAGCTGAAGCGCGGGGCGCGCCTGACTGAGGTGCTGAAGTCGCTCAAGCAAGAGTTGCTTCCGGACCTCGAATACTCGCTGATCACCGAGTATTACGCGACCGAACGCGCCACCATTTTCGCACTGCTGGAACGATTCGACAGCTTATACCGCGAGAACAAACGGCGGCTGGGAGGCCTGGATTACGCCGACCTGGAAGAGTACGCCGTGCGTCTACTCGAAGAGCATGACGATGTCCGGCGCAGGGTGCAAAAGCAATTCGACCAGGTGCTGATGGATGAACTGCAGGACACCAACGGGTTGCAGAGGAAGCTGCTGGAGCTGCTGCGCCCGCAGGACCGGTTCTACGCGGTGGGGGACATCAATCAGTCGATCTACGGCTTCCGGCATGCGAATCCGGATGTGTTTCGCGAGTATCGGGACGCAGTGATCAAGGGCGGCCGGCGGCTGGTGGAGCTGGAGGAGAACTTCCGCAGCCGGAGCGATGTTCTGCGCGCGGTGGAGGCGGTGACCTGGGGCGCGCCGGGTATCGAGACGCGGCGGCTCGTACCGGGCAAGAGTTTTCCGGATAAGGCGGAGCCATCGGTGGAGGTGCTGGCGGCGGCGGCGCCCGAGGTGGAGGCGCAATGGGTGGCGGCGCGCATTGTAGAGCTGGAAGGGAACCTGCGGCTGCGGGATCGCACGGCGGAATTTCGGGACATCGCGGTGCTCGTGCGCAATTCGGAAGTGCTGGGCGAGTTCACGCGCGCGTTCGACGATCTGGGCATTCCTTATGTGGTGAGCCGCGGGAAGGGATTCTACGAGGCGCGCGAGGTGGTGGACCTGATGCACCTGTTGCGCGTGGTGGTGAATCCGCGGGACGAGATCAGCATGGCGGCGGTGCTGCGGTCGCCGTTCGTGGAGGCTTCCGACGAAGCCCTGCTGCGTTTGAAAGTGCTGGGCAATCTGGGCAGCGCGGTGGAAGGGCTGACGGGCGAGGCATCGGCCGGGTTTGCGACGGATGATGCGGCGAAGCTTACGCTTTTCCGCGAGCGGCTGACGCGGTGGCGCGCGACGCGCGACTACACGGGCATCGACCAGTTGCTGCTCGGCGCAATGGACGATTGCGGCTATCGTTTAGCGGAGGATCCGCGGGCGACAGCGAATGTCGAGAAATTCCTGGCGCAGGCGCGGGCGGCGGGGGCCAGCCAGACGCTGGCGGAGTTCGTGGACGAAATCGAACTGCTGCGCGCATCCCAGCCGCGTGAACCGGACGCGCCGCCCGAAGACTCGGCCAATACCGTCAAGATCATGACGGTGCATGCGGCGAAGGGGCTGGAGTTTCCGGTGGTGTTTCTGGCCGCGATGCAGAAAGGCATCGATTCGAATCCGGGCGCGATTTCGTTTTCGCCGCGCTTCGGCCTGGGCGCGAACTGGCATCATCCGGTGGGCGAGAAAGACAAGAGCGATGCGTTCCGGCATGCAATCAAGGAAGAGTTGAAACAGCGCGAACGGGACGAAGGCAACCGGCTGCTGTATGTGGCCATGACGCGCGCCGAGGAGCACCTGGCGCTGTCGTTCTCAACCAACGGCAAGAGGCCGCAGAATTGGGCAGCGGTGCTGAAAGACAATCTGCGGCTGGATATGGAGACGCCGCGCGACGAGATCGTGACGATCACCGCGCCGGGCGGCGAACGCGTGCCGGTGCGGGTGCGCTGTATTGCCGGACTGGGCGAACGGGCCGCGCCGCACGCGCGGGAGGAAGCGGCGGCATCCGCGCAGGTGATGGAGCGGCCAGTGCTGACCGGGCAATATGACTCGCACGCCAACGTAACCTCGGTGCAGATGTTCGCGGATTGTCCGCGGCGCTACTATCTTTCGCGCTATCTGGGATTCGAGGGGACGGGCGGGGCGGGCCTTGAACCTGGCGAGTCTCCGGCGCAGGCGGCCAGCGCCAGCGAACTCGGCCAACAGGTGCATGATTTGCTGGCGGGCACGGCCGTGGAGGCGCCCGATCCGGAAGCTGTCCGGCTGGCGGACGTGTTTCGAAAAAGCCCGCTGGGCAAGCGGGCAGGCACAGCGGCGACCGTCGAACGCGAGTTTGACTTCCTCATGGAAGTGGAGGGCGTGGTGTTGCGCGGCCAGATCGATTTGTGGTTTGAGGATCGCGGCAAGGTGGTGCTGGTGGACTACAAGACCGATCGGGATGCGGATGCCGATCGTTACGCCTTGCAGTTGCGTTTGTACGGGCTGGCGCTGGAGAGGCTGACGGGCCGCGCGCCCGACGAGGCGTACCTGCATTTCCTGCGAGCGAACACAGTGGCGCCGGTGGATCTGCGGCCTTCGCTGTTCGATTCGCCTGAGACGGCCGTGCGCGAATTCCGCGACGCGCAGGAGCGCCAGCATTTTCCGTTGCGCGAAGGCGAGCATTGCCGCACGTGCCCGCACTTCACTCGGCTGTGCCCCGCGCGGCTGGCTTCTGCGGCTCCCGCTTCTCCCAACCCGGCTTGAACAGCGGTAGGTAATTCTCCCGCTGGTAGGGATGCTTGAGAATTTCTTCGATGTTGAGATCGATGCCGAGGCCGGGGCGGCTGGGAACCTCGATGTACCCGGCGGACTGCTCGACGGGATGGGTCACGATGCGGCGCTCCCAGGGTTCGTTGAACTCGTCGAACAATTCGTGAATGAAGAAGTTCGGAATGGAGGCATTGAGCTGCACGCAGGCCGCGGAACAGACCGGCCCTTGCGCGCTATGCGGCGCGATCATGCCGTAGTGCGCATCCACCATGTCGGCGATTTTGCGCGCGGCGAACAGGCCGCCGAGATTGAGCGGCTCGGGCTGCAGGATGCTCACGACGTTATGCTGCAGGAGTTCGGCGAACTGCTGCTTGGTGGACAGGCTTTCGCCGGTGGCGATGGGAACGGGACTGCGCCGCGCCACTTCGACCATGGCGGGAATGTTGGTGTGGGGGACCGGTTCTTCGAACCAAGCGGGCCGGAACTGATGGATGGCCTCGGCGAACTCCACGGCGGTGGCTACGTTGAAGCGGGAATGCGCCTCGATCAGCAGGTCGACCGTGGGGCCGACGGCATCGCGCACGGCGCGGATGACATCCACCGCCAGGTCGAAATCGTAGCGGGAGAGATAGCGCCAGCTTGAGCCGAAGGGATCGAACTTGAGGGCGGTGTATCCGCGCGCGGCGACCTCTTTGGCCTTTTCGGCGAAGCTCTCGGGAGTGCGCGGGCCGCGGTACCAGCCGTTGGCGTAGGCGCGCAGCTTCTCATGACACTGGCCGCCCCACAAGTTGTAAACGGGCTGATTGCAGGCTTTGCCGACGATGTCCCACAAGGCGATCTCGATGGCGGCGACGGCGCACATATGGATCTGGGCGCCCTCGGAATAGACGTCGCGCACCAGGCGCTGCGAAATGGTTTCGATCTGGAACGGGTCCCTGCCGATGGCCAGCGGCGCCAGCTCGTGGATGGCAGCTTCGACGGTCTTGCCGAAGTAGTTGAGAGTGCCTTCGCCGACGCCGTGGATGCCTTCGTCGGTGGAAACCTTGGCGAATACCCAGTTCTTCCAGGGGTTGCCTGCGATGTAGGTGTCGATGGCGGTGATTCGCATTTACCGGGATTGTAACAGTGCGCGCGGACCGCTTGTTATACTGGCCTTTTCATGCTCAGAGTCCGCTTCGCGCCGTCTCCCACCGGTTTTCTTCATATCGGCAGCGCGCGCACGTTCATCTTCAACTGGCTGTATGCGCGGCACAATGGCGGCGTCATGATCCTGCGCATCGACGATACGGACGTGGAGCGCAACACGCAAGCGTCGCTCGATTCGATCTTCGAGGGGCTGCGCTGGCTGGATCTGGGATGGGACGAGCAGTATCGCCAATCGGAGCGATCGAGCGTGCATCGGGAAGCGGCGGAAGCCATCTTCGCCAAGGGCCTGGCGTATCGCGATTTCACGCCCGCGCAAAACGACGGCGGGGAAGCTGCGCGCGCGGAAGGCGCCTGGCTGTCGAACCCCGGCATGCGCGAGCTTTCGAACGCGGAGAGCGACCGGCGGGCGGCGGCGGGAGAGCCGTTCGTGCTGCGTTTCCGCGTGCCGCGCGAGTCCGCCGGCAACGTATGTTTTCGGGATGCGGTTTACGGCGAGCAGACCAAGTCGGCCGCGGATATCGAGGACTTTGCGCTGGTGCGCAGCAACGGCATGCCGACTTATCACCTGGCGTCCTGCGCGGATGACGCCGATCTGCGCATCAGCCACATCATTCGCGGCCAGGATCACTTGACCAACACCTTCAAGCACGTGCTGATCTTCGAGGCAGCCGGTGTGACTCCGCCACAGTTCGCGCACCTTCCCCTGCTGATCGCGCCGGACGGCGCCAAACTGTCGAAGCGGCGGCATGGTCCGGTAGTGAGCGTGACCACTTACAGAGACTACGGCTTTCTGCCCGAGGCTTTCGTGAATTTTCTCTGTCTGCTGGGATGGTCTCCCAAGGACGATCGCGAGCGCATGACTCGCCAGGAGTTAGTCGACGTATTCTCATTAGAAGGCATCAATCGCAGTAATGCGGTGATCAATTTCACGGAGGAAGATCCGATCGATCCAAAGGCGCTGTGGCTGAATGCCGAGCACATCCGCGCGCTGCCGGTAGAGGAACTTACTGATCGTCTGTTGCCGGTGGTGCGAGTGGCGGGTTTGGACGTAGATCGCGCCAGATTGTTGCGGGTTACTCCCTTAGTGCAGGAACGCATCAAGTTACTTCGCGACGTGCTGACGGTTGCGGATTTCTTTTTTGTCGATCAATTGCCACCCTACGATGCCGCCGAGCTGATCCCGCAAAAAGGCGACGTGGCGATGGCGCTGCGGGCGCTACAGGCAGGCCGCGAGGCGCTGGCGGGCGCGGAATTCACGCACGATGCGTTAGAGAGCGCGCTGCGGTCGGCGGCCGGCGCGGCGGGCATGAAGGCCGGCCAGATGTTCCAGCCTATTCGCGTGGCGGTTTGCGGCCGCAAGAACGCGCCTCCGCTGTTTGCGACGCTCGAGGTGCTGGGCCGCGACACGAGCCTGGCGCGCATTGGCCAGGCGATGGATAAGTTGCAGTAGGAGTCTCCCCGAATATGAACCCCTCTCCAGGCGCTTCCAACTTCATTCGCGATATCATTATCGAGGATTTAAAGACCAATAAATATGGTGGCCGCGTGCACACGCGGTTTCCACCGGAGCCCAACGGCTATCTGCACATCGGGCATGCTAAGTCGATCAATCTTAATTTCGGGCTGGCCGCGGAATTCGGCGGTAAGTGCAACCTGCGGTTTGATGACACCAATCCCAGCAAGGAAGAGACCGAGTATGTCGATTCCATCATCAAGGATGTGCGATGGCTGGGAGGCGACTTTGAAGACCGGATCTTCTATGCATCCGATTACTTCGACCAGCTATACAAATGGGCGGTGCAGCTGATCAAATCCGGCGACGCATATGTGTGCGACCTGACCGCGGACCAGGTGCGCGCGTACCGCGGCACCCTCACCGAGCCGGGAAAAGAGAGCCCCTGGCGCAACCGGTCGATCGTAGAGAATCTGGACCTGTTTGAGCGCATGCGTGCGGGTGAGTTCCCGGACGGTTCACGAACGCTGCGGGCCAAGATCGACATGGCCTCCAAGAACCTGAACATGCGCGATCCGGTGATGTACCGCATCGTGCACGCCGAACATCACCGCACGGGTGATAAATGGTGCATCTATCCGATGTACGACTTCACGCACGGCGAGTCAGATTCGATCGAGCGCATCACGCATTCCGTCTGCACGCTGGAGTTTGAAGACCATCGCCCGCTGTATGACTGGTACGTCGAACAACTGGGGATTTATCATCCGCAGCAGATCGAGTTCGACCGGCTGAATCTGACTCATACTCTGCTGAGTAAGCGCCGGCTGCTGACGCTGGTGCAGGAGGGGCATGTCAGCGGCTGGGACGACCCGCGCATGCCGACGATTTCGGGGATCCGGCGGCGCGGATTTACCTCGGAAGCCATTCGCAACTTCTGCAACGCGATCGGGGTGTCCAAGACCAACGGCATCATCGAACTGGGGCTGCTGGAGCATTTCGTGCGCGAAGATCTGAACAAGCGCTCTTCGCGGGTGATGGCGGTGCTGCGGCCGCTGCGGGTAGTGATCGATAACTATCCGGAGGGACAGGTGGAGGAGATGGAGGCGGTAAACAACCCGGAGGATGCCGCGGCGGGCACCCGGAAAGTGCCATTCTCCAAGGTGCTACACATCGAACAGGACGACTTCAAGGAAGTTCCGCCGAAGCAGTTTTACCGGCTTTCGCCCGGCCGGGAGGTCAGGCTGCGGTATGGCTACTTCATCACCTGCACCGGGTTAGTGAAAGACGAAGAGACCGGCGAGGTGGTGGAGATTCATTGCACGTACGATCCTGCCACGCGCGGGGGAAATGCGCCAGACGGACGTAAGGTGAAATCAACCATTCACTGGGTTTCCGCGGCGCATGCCATCGGCGCGGAAGTGCGGTTATACGACAACCTGTTTACGCGCGAAGATCCGAACGAGACGGACGAAGGCCAGACATTCACCGCGAATCTGAATCCGCGCTCGCTGGAGGTTTTGAAAGATTGCAAGCTGGAGCCATCGCTCGCGGGCGCCGCGGAGGGCGATCGCTACCAGTTTGAGCGGCTGGGTTACTTCTGCGTGGACCGGGATTCGGCTCCAGGGAAGCTGGTGTTCAACCGGACACTCTCGCTACGGGATACGTGGGGCAAGATCGAGAAGGCCCAGCGAGGCGGCCAGTAACCAATGATTATTCTGGGGATCGGCGGCATTCTGGGCGATGCCGCGTCGGCTATCTTGAAAGACGGCAGCCTGGCCGCGGCGGTGGAAGAATCCAAGCTGAGCCGGCAAGGGCTTCCGTCGGGCGCGCACACGGGATCGACGGGGCTGCCCGAGCAATCCATCGCCGAGTGCCTGAAACTGGCGGGCGCTACCGCCGACCAGGTGGACGCGGTGGCCATCGTGAGGCCGTTCTCGCACGGTCCGGAGACTTCCCTGCATCTGCAATTGCGCGGGCGATTCCCGCACAGCCGCATCGTAGTAGTGGAGCATCACACGGCGCACGCCGCATCTGCCTACTATCCGTCGCGGTTCGAAGAAGCCACCGTGCTCACGCTGGACCGCGCGGGCGATTTCCGCTGCGGCACCCGGTGGCACGCGGCCGGCAATCAACTGACTCTTGAAAAAGAGCTGTATTATCCGGATTCGCCGGGCGACTTATACGGCCGCGTGACGGAGTTACTGGGCTTTCGCGCCGACCTGGAAGAGCACAAAATACAGTGGCTTTCGGCGGCCGGCGACGACCGATTCCGCGATCTGTTCCGCGAGATCATGCCCGCGCGCGAAGGCGATTGGCCACGCCTGGACCGTTCCTTCTTCGATGCCGAGCGGCTGACGCACGGCGGGTTCAGCGCGCGATTCTACGAGCGGCTAGGTCTGGAAGACGGAGCCGCCATACCCGAATCGCTGAGGGCGGCAGTAGCGGCCGGGGTCCAGCGGGCGGTGGAAAAGACGGTGATCGGCATGGCCGGCGCGGGAAAGCGCCTGTGCTTCGCCGGCGGGCTGGGGTTGAACGCACTGCTGGTCTCCGCGCTGGAGCGCGCGCAGTTCGAAGAGGTATTCGTGCAGCCGGCCGCGGGCAACGCGGGCACGGCCATGGGAGCGGTGCTGCACGCCTGGCACGCAGTTTACAACGAGACCGCGCGCGTCAGACTCGATAACCTCTATCTGGGACCGGCTTACACCGCCGAAGAGATCAAGCGGGTGATCGAGAACTGCAAGCTGCGCTTCCGCTATATCCCGACCACCGAAGAGACGATCGAGACCGCCATCGGGCAGCTCAGCGACAACCGCATCGTGGCGTGGATGCACGGCCGCATGGAGTTCGGCCCGCGGGCGCTTGGCAATCGGAGCATTCTGGCATCGCCGCTGGATGAGTACGCCGCCGAGAACCTGAATACCTATATCAAACACCGCGAGCAGTTCCGGAAGTTTGCGGCTTCGGTGCCGGCGGAGCTGGCCGGGGAATACTTCGAGTGCGGTCCGAACGCGCGTTTTCTGGCGACGGCCGGGCGCGTCCGTCCGGAGTACCGCAGCCGGTTCGCCAGCGCCATCCTGAACGAAGATGTAATCCGGGTGCACACGGTGGCGCAAGAAGACAACCCACTGTACTGGAAACTGCTGCACGCGGCGGGCAAGGCCAATGGCCTGCCGGTGCTCTACAACACGTCGTTCAACCTGTTCAGCGAGCCGCTGGTATGCACGCCGCGGGATGCCGTGCGCAGCTTTTATTCGTCCGGCATCGACGCCATGTTTGTCGGCAATTTTTTCCTTCAAAAATAATCCATGCGTGTTTTATTGGTTTTCCTGACCAGCGCCATCCTTCAGTCAGTGCAGCTGTCAGCCCAGGCTCCCGAGGAAAAGGACGATCTGAAGAATCCGGTGGCGGGTAAGCCGGAAGCCATCGCGGCGGGCAGGAAGCTGTATCTGGAGGGCTGCAGCGGCTGCCATGGCCCCACGGCGGAAGGCGGCCGGGGTCCCAATCTGGCGAAAGGCGATCAGATCCGGGGCGCTACCAACCGGCACCTGCTGTCGGTCCTTAACGACGGAGTCAAGGGATCGGACATGCCGCCTTCCGGGTTGCCCGCGGACAAGATCTGGGAACTGGCGGCATATTTGCGCGATCTCACGGCGGTGGCGTTCGACAGTTCGGCGCCGGGGGATGCGGCGGCCGGCGGGGCGCTATTTTTTGGTACGGCGGGCTGCTCGAACTGCCACACCATCCGCGGCCGGGGCGGTTTTCCGGGTCCGGATCTGTCCAACATCGCGCGGGGCCGTTCGTACCTGCAGTTGCGGGAATCATTACTGGATCCCGATGCGGAGATCGCGGATGGCTATGGCGGGGTGACGGTGCTGACGAAGACCGGCCAGGCCATCTCCGGGGTAGCCCGCGACAGCACCAACTATGCCATTCAGGTGCTCGACACCCATGGCGATCTGCATCGCCTGCTAAAAGCGGATCTGCGGGAGGTGGTGTTTCGCAAGGGATCGCTCATGCCGCGCGACTATGGGGAGCGGCTCACCGCGGACGAGATCCAGAATCTGCTGGCCTTTCTGGGCCGGCAGGCGATACGGGACGGCGCGGCCAGCCTTCCGGCCGCCATGCAACCCGCGGTGGGGGCACGCTACGACCTGATTCGGGAAGGCGCCAGCGCCAACTGGCTCACATACGCCGGCGATTATGCAGGACACCGGCACAGCCCGCTGGCGCAGATCACTTCGGGCAACGTGGGATCGCTGGTTTCGTCGTGGGTCTATCACGTGGACGGCGCCACCCATCTGGAGGCTACGCCGCTGGTCTACGACGGCGTCATGTACGTCACCAACAGCAACGAAGTACATGCGCTGGACGCGCGCACGGGCCGCCCCATCTGGAAGTATCACGACGACCAGGTGAAGCGCAGCGATGTGAACCGCGGCGTGGCCATTCTGGGCGACAGCGTCTTCTTCGCGACCAGCGACGCGCACCTGGTGGCGCTGAATCGTAAAACCGGCGGGGCGCTTTGGGACCGCGAGTTCGCGGACACGACCCGGGGGGCGTTCGCCACCCTGGCACCCATGGCGCTCAAGGACCGGGTGATCGTGGGGGTGTCGGGCGGCGATACCGGCGTGCGTGGATTTATCGCGGCGTATGCCGCGGCTACCGGCGAAGAGTTGTGGCGCTTCTGGACCGTGCCGGCTAAAGGCGAACCGGGCGCGGAGAGCTGGGGCGAACTGGGTCCGGACTGGGGCGGCGCGGCGACCTGGCTGACGGGCACCTACGATGCGGGTACGAACATCCTTTACTGGACCACCGGCAATCCCTGGCCCGATTTCTATGGCGGGGCGCGGCATGGCGACAATCTGTACTCGGATTCGATCGTGGCCCTGGATGCCGATACCGGCAAGCTGAAGTGGTATTTTCAGTTCACGCCGCACGACACGCATGATTGGGACGCGCAAGCGTGGCCGGTACTGCTGGACAGCACGTACGAAGGCCGCCCGCGCAAGCTTCTGCTGCATGCGAACCGGAACGGGTATTTCTACGTGCTGGACCGTATTACCGGCGAATTCCTGCGCGCTACCCCGTATGTGGAGCGGCTGAATTGGGCGAAGGGGATCGACGCAAAGGGGCGGCCGATCGAGAATCCGGGCTTGGAGCCGTCCCCGAACGGCACGCGCGTGTGCCCCTCGGTCCGCGGCGCCTCCAACTGGATGTCGCCATCTTACAACCCAGCCACGGGCCTGCTTTATGTGCCCACGTTGGAGCAATGCGATCTGTATAGCTCATCCGCCAAGACGCCGGAACCGATGAAGAACTTCGCCGGGACCGGGGGAGAATCCATTTCCAAGGAGCCCGGCAAGTTCTACCTGCGGGCGCTGGATCCGCGGACGGGCGCCAAACGCTGGGAATACCCGATGACGGGACGCGGCGACATGTGGGCGGGCACTGTTTCGACGGCCGGCGGTGTGGTCTTCTTCGGCGACGATGACGGCCAACTGGTGGCGGTGGATGCCGTAACGGGGCAGCATATCTGGCACTACTACCTGGGGCAGACGCTCACGGCTTCGCCGATCACGTTCCTGGCGGATGGCAAGCAATACGTGACGATTGTGGCGGCCACGGACGTCTTTACGTTCGGGCTGTTCGGGCCGGCAAAATAAAGTCCAGTCCCGGAACGGCCGGTCCCAAAAACGGACACCCAGGGCATTCTTTTGGGCCCCGCCCTAACCTTTTTCCTCCATTGGAGTCATAATGTTACCAGCCGTGGTGTGATTGGCAGGAGCCGTGCCTTTCCATCGGCCGGAACCAAACATGGACGTACCTCGTAAAGATGCCGCCAAGAAACGCCTGATCAAGCGCATTATCATCGGGTTAGTGATACTCATCGCGCTGGTGCCGGTCGGGTATTACGTGGGAGTCCCGTTTCTTTTCGCGGGCAAGCTGAAGCCGGCCGCGCCGGGCGTGGAGCTTTCCACACTTTGGCCGGATACGGTGCGCCGCGGACCCATGGTGCGGGATGTGCGCGGCCTGGGCACGCTGGTCCCTGAAGATACGCTGCTGGTCCCGGCTAACACGGACGGGCGCATCGAGAAGATTCTCATCAGGCCCGGTACCAAGGCGCACGTGAAACCGGACAGCATCATCCTGATCATGACCAATCCCGAGCTGGAGACCACCATGATGGATGCCAAGTTCGGTCTGGAGGCTGCCCGAGCCAAGTACATCGATCTGCGCGTCACACTTGAAAAACAGGGGTTGGATCTGAAATCCACGGCCGCCCAGGTGGCCGCCGATTTCCATACGGCGCAGCTCAAGGCCGAGCGGGACGACGCGCTGGTGAAAGAGGGGCTGGTGGCGCCCGTGGACGCCAAAATCTCGGACGTGACGGCGCAGGAGCTCTCGACCCGCAACGATATCGAGCAGAAGCGCCTCAGCATCAACCAGGAATCGGTAGAAGCGCAGTTGAATGCCCAGAAAGTGCTGGTCGATCAGCTCGAGGCGGATTACAAGCTGAAGCAGGAGCAGGTGGAGAAGCTCAAGGTGCGGGCCGGTTACGAAGGAGTGCTGCAAGCGCTGCCCGAAACGCAGAAGGTCGAGGAAGGCCAGAAAGTGCTGGCCGGTACGCCGCTGGCCAAGATCGCGCAGCCCTGGCACCTGAAAGCCGAATTGAAGATCGCGGAGACCCAAGCCAAGGACGTCCGGGAGGGCCAGCCCGCGGTCATCGACACGCGCAACGGTCTCGTGAAGGGCACGGTTTCGCGCATCGACCCGGCCGTACTGAACGGGACGGTAACGGTGGATTGCCGGCTGGAAGGGCCGCTGCCGGACGGCGCGCGTCCGGATTTGAGCGTGGACGGCACCATCGAACTGGAGAAGCTCGACGATGTGATCTTCATGGGCCGGCCCGTATTTGGCCAGCAGGACAGCAAGGTGAGCGTGTTCAAGATCGAGCCGGATGGCAAGTACGCCGATCGCGTGCAGGTGGTGCTTGGGCGGGCGTCGGTCAACACCATCGAGGTGCGCGAAGGGCTGAAGGTAGGCGACCGGGTGATCCTGTCGGACATGTCGGCTTGGGACGCCTACGAGCGAATAAAACTGAACTAGAACCGGTGTTGGTTCGTAATGGAGATGAAATGGGTACTAACGGAAAAGAATCGTTGATCCGCCTGGACGGCGTCACGAAGGTGTTTGTGACCGACGAGGTCGAAACCCACGCATTATCCGGCATCCAGCTCGATTTGAAGAAGGGCGAGTATCTGTCGATCGCCGGACCGTCGGGCTGCGGCAAGTCGACTCTGCTCGCGATTCTGGGCTTGCTGGACACGCCGAGCGAGGGCACGTACACGCTGAACAGCCGGGCCGTCAGCGGGCTGAAGCTCTCCGAGCGGGCGCGCATCCGCAACCGGGAGATCGGCTTCATCTTCCAGGCGTTCAACCTGATCGGCGACCTGACGGTCTATGAGAATGTGGAATTGCCGCTGACCTACCGCGGGATGGGATCGGCCGAGCGGAAGAAACGGGTGCAGGAGGCGCTGGAGCGCGTCGGCATGTCGCACCGTATGAAACATTACCCGTCGCAGCTCTCGGGCGGTCAGCAGCAGCGCGTGGCGGTGGCCCGGGCGCTGGGCGGCGACCCGGCGATCCTGCTGGCGGATGAGCCGACTGGAAATCTCGACTCAGCTAACGGCGAAGCGGTGATGAATCTGCTGAAGGACCTGCACCGCAATGGCGCCACCATCTGCATGGTGACGCACGATCCGCGGTACGCCCAGTTTGCGGACCGCACGATTCGCCTGTTTGACGGCAGAATCGTCGAGGAAAGCGTCGAAGCAGCCCGTAACTAGAACCACTGGTTAGGCGCGCGGCCCGAAAAGGCGAGCCGAAACCGTCAAGAAGTGGTGTGAGCACGTGGAGGGGGAGAATGCTATTCGCAAGCGCCCTGTTGGCGCTGGCGGGCGCAATCAGCCTGCCGGCAAATGGAAACTTCCATCAAGAGTCCAGCCGGATTTATGCTCTCTCCGAGCGGGGGCAGGTCTCGCTGCAAAACATCAACGGCAATGTCCATATCCGTGCATGGGACCGGAACGAGGTCCGCATCGAGGCGGTCAAGACGGCCAGCAGCCGCAGCCTGCTGGATGAAGCGCGCGTGGTGATCGATTCGAGCGCCGACTCCATCAGCATCCGCACGCATTACGGCGACGTCTCCAATACCGATCCCGGAAAGGTGGAGTTTACCGTGATGGTGCCGCGGCATGCGCGACTCAACGAAATTAAGCTGATCAATGGCGAATTGGATATCGAAGGCGTCAGTGGAGGGGTGAACGCATCGGCGGTCAACGGAACGGTGCGGGCGCAGAAGATCGGCGGTGACGTAAGGCTGTCGACTGTGAACGGAAGGCTGGAAGCCAGCTTCGAGCACCTGAGTGACGCCAAGATGATCTCCATGAATTCGATCAACGGGCCTATCTCGCTCTCCATCCCCTACGATGCGGGCGCCGAGTTCAACGCGCGCAATGTTACGGGCGGCATCGATAACGACTTCGGCATCCCCGTAAGACAGGACCACTCCGCGGGCAGCCAGTTGCACGGCGTCTTGAAGGGCGGCGGCACGTTCATCAACCTGAAGAACGTCAACGGCACGATCTGCATCATGCCGATGTCGCACGGCCGGCGTGTGAAGTTTACGTAGGGCATCCCGGATTGCGACGCCTGTTCATTTCGTTCGCGATCTTTGTCTTGGGGCTCGCCATGCTGCCTGCCCTCGCGGGCGCGGCGGACGACGCCGATCAGCTTCCCTGGCCGCAATTTCGGGGACCAAATTCCACGGGAATCGGCTACGGCAACCCGCCGGTGGAGTTCGGACCCGACAAGAATGTGCTTTGGAAAGTTGCGGTCGGGCCGGGACTTTCTTCGCCCGTCATTGCGAACGGGCGCTTGTTCCTCACGGAATTCGATCGCAATACGAAACAACTTTCGACCGTTTGCATCGATCCGCGCACCGGAAAAATTCTCTGGCGCCGCAGCGTTGCGCCGGCCGAAATTGAAAAGGTACACGAGATCAGCAGTCCCGCGGCCCCCACACCCGCGACAGACGGGGAGCGCGTCTACGCCTACTTCGGCTCGTATGGCTTAGTCTGCTACGATTTCGCCGGAAAATTGCAGTGGGAACGGCGGTTGCCTCTGCCGGAGAACATTTACGGCGCGGTAGCGTCACCCATTGTGGCCGGAAACCTGGTGGTGCTCAACCATCAAGGAAAAGAAGCATACCTGCTTGCAGTCGACCGCCGCGATGGCCGGACTGTCTGGAAGACCGACCGTTCGAAATATCAGTACGGATGGTCGACACCGGTGTACTGGCATCACGGCGGAGTGGATGAGATTGCCGTGCTGGGCGGCGACTTTCAACCGAACCAACGGCTGATGGCCTATAACCTCGCCGATGGCAAGGAACGCTGGTGGGTGGCGGGATTGCCGCCGTGTGGGAAGAGTACGCCGGTCATCGGCGGTGGATTGCTGTTCTTCGCCGCGCCGGACATCATCATGGACCCCGCCGGCGAGAAAGCCAACCCGGAACGAGCCGCTCAGATGTATGCCAACAACGCGTCCCGCGTAGTGGCGGTCCGGCCGGGAGGCCAGAATGAGGTCAACATGACTCACGTCGCATGGTCGGAGCACAGGGGAACCCCTGGCGTTCCCTCGCCTCTTTACTACAAGGGGCGCCTTTACACATTCCAGAACGGCGGCATCGTGTTCGCTCGAAACGCGCAGACCGGCGCGCTGGTATACAGCGGACGCACGGGAGCTCCGGGATATTACTACTCGTCGCCAGTGGCGGCCGATAACAAGATCTATATCGCATCCGAAGAAGGCGCGGTGGCTGTCCTGGATGCCGGCGAGCAATTGAACGTGCTGGCCAGGAACCAACTGGATGGCGGCATTCTGGCGACACCAGCGATTGTCGGCGGCAAACTCTACGTGCGAACCGAAAGCAGCTTGTACGCTTTCGCGGCAAAATCCGCCCGTTAACGCCGGCGCTCAAATCGTCATAAAATTAATAGTGGGGGCTCATTGCACTCACACTCTCATGTAACCGGCACTGGCCGCAGGCTGTGGTGGTCGGTGGTGGCGACTTTCGCGTTCATGGGAGTGGAGGTGTTTGCCGGCATCCGGGCACACAGCCTGGCGCTGGTTTCCGACGCGGGCCACAACTTCACGGATGCACTGGCGCTGCTGCTCGCCTGGTTCGGCTTCTACCTGCAATCGCGGCCGGCGGACGAGGTCAAGACATACGGTTATCACAGGGCCGGGGTGCTGACCGCGTTCGTCAACGCCCTGACGCTGGTGGCCTTGTCCGCTTGGATTTTCTACGAAAGCTGGCAGCGGTTGCGCCATCCGGAGCCAGTCCACGAGACGGTGATGATGCTGGTTGCCGCAGCCGGGCTGGCGCTCAACGGCGGCATCATGTGGGGGCTGCGCGCGGCGCGGCAAAACGATATCAACGTAAGGAGCGCGTTCGTCCACATGCTAGGCGATCTGCTGGGCTCGGTGGCCATTATCGCCGGCGCGATCGCCATCCGCTATACCGGATGGAGCCAGGTCGATCCGCTGCTTTCGATTCTCATTGGCGCGCTGATCGTGTGGACGGCCTGGGACATCATCAAGGAGTCCCTGAATATCCTGCTGGAGGGCCTGCCGCGGGGGCTACAGCTACAATCGGTGCTGGCGGCCATGGGCCAGGTTGAAGGCGTGCTGGACGTCCACGATCTGCACATCTGGTGCCTGGGATCGAGCACGCGCGCCCTGAGCTGCCACGTGCTGATCGAAGACGTGCCGCCTTCGGCCAGCAACTGCATTCTGGCGCGCATCAACGACATGCTGGGACACCAGTTCCACATCCACCACAGCACCATCCAGTTCGAGCACGTGGGCTGCGCGGTATCCGAGAGCGGCTGCGTGATTCCAGTGGAAGAAGCGCACCATCATCACCACCAGCATTGACCGGTCCACCGATGACGCGGCTGCTCCCAAAGGGAAGATTCCGTCTGAACCGGCCGTCCCCGATCATCTGTTCGTAGCCACCCCGGGCGTGGATGGTCCGGCCGGTCACCAACGCTTTGAAACCGGCGCCGGTGAGACCGATGGCGGCGCCTCTGCCGACGCCCCGGCCGGCTCCCGTAACTAAACCGTGTGCATCATTGGGACGGACCTAACAGCCTGCGCGGCTCACTCGCTGGGGTGGATCTGTGGAACGAACCTATTCGTTTGTACGTCTGCTATGCTGGCTTTGCATATACCAGGAGTAGAACAGTATGGGCTATAGATGGTTTTTGCTGCTGCCTTTGCTGGGAAGCTCGCTCGTCTTTCCGCTATGGGCAAACGATCCCACGGGGACGATCACTGGCACAGTGTCCGACATTAGCGGCGCTGTTGTTCCGAAGGCCCGCGTGACCGTGGTCAACGAAGGAACCAACGCCACGCGGGAGGCCGTCACCAATGACGACGGCGACTTTACGATGGCCCTGTTGCCACCCGGACATTACCGCGTGTCCGTGGAGAAGGACGGATTCCGGCGCACCATTCACGGTGGAGTCGATCTGGACGTGGATCAGACCGCGCGCGTCGATTTCACGCTGCAGGTAGGTATCCTTACCGAGGAGGTAAAAGTCACTGACACACAGCCCATCGTGCAGACGGACACTTCCACCCTGGGGCAAGTGATCGACGGCCGCCTGGTGCATGAGCTGCCCCTGAACGAGCGCAACTTCCTGTCGTTCGCCCTGCTGGCGCCGGGCAGCCAATTGCCGGTCTCGGGATCGCAAAACTCGACGCAGGGCGGCGCGGTGAGCGTGAATGGCGCGCGGGAACAGTCCAACAACTTTCTATTGGAAGGCGTCGACAACAACGATCCGTATATCAACCAATACGTAGCGCTGCCGTCGATCGACGCGATTCAGGAGTTCAAGGTGCAGTCCGGCAATTATTCGGCGGAATTCGGCCGCAGCGGCGGAGCGCAGGTTAACGTCATCCTGAAGAGCGGAACCAACCAGTTTCACGGCGTTCTATTCGAGTTTCTGCGAAACCGCAACCTGGATGCCAAGAACTTTTTCGACCAACCCTATTGCACGGCCACTTCAGTGCCGGGCACCTGCGGCCCCATCCCCAGCCTCGATCGCGATCAATTTGGAGGCACGTTCGGCGGTCCCATCCGCAAGGACAGGACCTTCTTCTTCGTTTCGTACGAGGGGCTGCGTCTGCGCCAGGCTACCACGCGCGAGGCTACCGTGCCTTCGCAGTACCAAAAGCAATTGATACCGGAAATCCTGTCTTTAGCAGGCTATCCCGAAAATCCCTCGGGACTGGCAATTCTGAATCTGTATCCGGCGGCGAACGTCGGACCGAATCTAACCATGTCCAACACGTTCGTTTCATCGCCGGTGATTCGCAACGCGGAGAACCTGGGACTGATCAAGGTAGACCATCACGTCGGACGGAACGATACCATCTCGGCTCACTGGGCCATCTTCGACGAAAACCGGTTTAATCCCTTCGACCCCGTAAATTCGTTCACCAACCTGCCCGGCTATGGCAGTTTCACTTTGAACGACGGCCAGAACGGCGGCCTGAGCTGGAACCATGTATTCACCTCCGCGGCGATCAACGAGTTTCGCGTGGGATTCAACCGCATGCGCGCGGGCGCATTTCAACAGAGCTACGGCAATAACCTGAGCGCGCAACTGGGATTTCCGGATGTCCTGACGAATCCGGTGGATCTGGGATACCCCGAAGTCAACATCCTGGGATTCGACGGCATCGGCGAACCGTTGAACTATCCCCAGGACCGTCACGATACGACCGTGCATTTTTCCGATAATCTTTCGATCATCAAAGGACGCAACCAGTTTAAGTTCGGCGCGGACATCCGCGACATCCAGATCGACAACTATCTGGATTTCGTGGCGCGCGGCGACTGGTTCTTCGAAGCGGGCGCGGAGGGTGGTAATACGCTGGCGACGCCGGGCGAGGCGCTGGCCCAGTTAGTCGCCGGCGCTCCGGACTATGCCGTGGCCGTGAAGGGCGATACGTTCAACACGGTGCGCAGCATCGGAATGAACTACTACATCCAGGACGACATCCACGTGGTGCCGCGCCTGCTGCTGAACGTCGGACTGCGCTATGAATACAACAGCCCGGGAGTGGAGGACCACAACCGCTACAGCGTTCCCGATCTCAGCGCGAATTCCGCCGCGTGTACTCCGGTTCCCGACTGCCAGTTCATCCCGGCGGGAACCAACGGCATCCCGCGGAGCACTTATAATCCGACAGTCACCGACTTCGCTCCGCGCATCGGCATCGCGTGGCGGCCCATGAAGACCGAACGCTGGGTGGTGCGCGCGGCCTACGGCATCTTTTACGATGCCGGGATTTTCAACATCAACGTCTTTCCGCGCTTTAATCCACCGTTCTACGATCTGTCCTATTATCCGAACAATAGCAGCGGCGTGCTCAGCATTCAGCAGATTCTGAACCAGCCGGCCACGGCGATCGTAGAGCCCAATATGATCGCCCGCAACTTCCGCGACGGCTACATGCAGCAATGGAACGTCGACCTGCAGTACGAGGTGAGGCCGTACTGGATGGTGGACGCGGCCTACGTAGGATCCAAGGGCACGCACCTGTCCGACGTACGCGACCTGAACCAGGTGAACCCGGTCACCGGCCTGGCGCCATACCCGCAGTTCTCCTCGATCCTCTTTGTGGAATCGGGCGCCGCCAGTTCTTACAACTCCCTGCAACTGCGCACGGAGCGACGCGCCGCCCTGGGGCTGACCTTCCTGGCCGCCTACACGTTCTCCAAGTCGATCGACGATGTTTCCGCCGTATTCGGGGGCAGCGTGGGTTCGGGCCTGCCGCAGAACTCGCAAGACCCGCAAGCCGACCGCGGCGTTTCGGACTTCAATGTGGCGCACAGGCTGGTGGTGAGTTCCGTCTACGACCTACCCTTTGGCAGGAAGTGGGTCACGCATCCGGGATGGCGCAGGAGCGTGCTGGGCAACTGGCAGGCGGCTGGAATCTTTAGCGCGCAGACCGGATCGCCGTTCACCGTGAACCTGCCCGCCTCGCAATCCGGTTCAGCGATCGCGGCATTCGGAAACCCATACCGCCCGGATCTGGTCTCGAACCCATACGTACCCGGGCCCGTGATGGCGAACCCCAATCCGGCCTGCCACACGACTATTTCACAAGGCGGCCTGGCTGCCGAAGTGGTCGATCAGCCTTCCAGCTGGTTCAACACGTGCGCCTTTGCCGAACCGCCCGCCGGGCAGTTCGGCAATGCCGGACGCAACATCATGACCGGGCCGGGATTCGCGAACCTGGACTATTCCATGTACCGGAACATCACGCTCGGCCGAGAGAATCACCGTTTGCAGCTCAGGGCGGAAGTCTTCAATTTGTTCAATCATCCGAATTTCGATATCCCGAACCACGTCTTCGGAGGACCTAATTTCGGCGAGATACTCTCGGTGAACTCGTACGGCAACAAGCCGCCGCGCCAGATTCAGCTGGGGCTGAAGTATATCTTTTGAGGCGCAAGACGGGGCGACCCGCGCCGCTTGAATCTAAGGAGTTCCTGGCTTGTATGGCGGCGCGGCAAAACGCGCCCCTTTGCGCTTTTGAAGAAACACGCGCAAGACGGGGCGACCCGCGCCGCTTGAATCTAAGGAGTTCCTGGCTTGCATGGCGGCGCGGCAAAACGCGCCCCTTTGCGCTTTTGAGCCACGGGTCATTCGCACTCGGCGATCAGCTTGCCATACACGGCGCGCGCCTGATCATAGGCCTGGCGCGCGGCGCCCAGTTCAGACACCGCGATGCGCGGCGCTTTTTGCGTCCAGCATTGACTGACCGCCGCCAGGCACCATTCGGCGCTGCGCCGAGACGCGCGCACGGGCTTTCCGCCAACCAGCACAAAGATCGGATTGGTGTGCGCGGATGGCAAGATACGCGCCGCCACCCAACTGCTTTTGCCGATCGGCACATCAAAAGATACCTCGCGCACCTGCCCATCGGCCACCACTGTTTTTCGCGCCACCGGCTCGCCGTTGACCACCAGTTCCACCGGCACTTCGCGCGTGTCGCCGATGCGTGCGCGCTCCACGTCCCAGTAGGGGGCTTCTTCGTAGCGCCGGGCGCGAATGGATTGGTCCGGCTGGGGATCCAGATAGGCCGCTACGCGCACCACCGCGTGCACGGCCCCGGGCGCACCCAACTGCACTTCGCTACTGTCCGTTCCCACCAGCGTGTCGTTGACCTTGAAGTCCATCAGGTGGCTCTTTCCGTCGGATACGTAACTCCGTCCGGCTTTGAGGGCTGCGAGCCAGTTCGGATAACTCAGGCTGTCCAGCTTGGTGTAACTGCGCCCGATACCCACTCGGCCATCGTAGATGCACGGGAAATCGGTCTCGCCCGCGATGCGCGTCCGAAATCCGACATTGAGGGTGTGATACCAGATGCTCAGCTCCCAGACATAGGGCGTATCCACCGAAGAAATGAAATCCACCAGATCGGGCTGGGTCACATCCACGATGTATTCGTTAGCGCCGATGCTGTCGAATCCCGGCATTTCGTAGTTGGGCAGGTCGTTGCTCATGACGTCCAGGCCCCAGCCGGAGTGCGCAAATCCCACGACGGCGCCCTGTGACTTGGCCCAGCGGAAGATCGGCAGGTCCCAGGTGGGCCATTCTTCGATGCGTTTCGCGCCGGGATAATCCTGCTCCTTCAAGCCGAGCAACACGATGTGGCCGGCATGACTGGAAGGGAAGCCGGACACTTCCAGATCGTAATGCATCAGTTCATCGGGCTTCGAGAGCGGATCGTCATGGCCGGAAAAGAACTGCTTCTGGTAGTAGTAATCGGGGCCCCAGGTGAGAACCGCTCCGATATTGAGACGCTCGCCGGCGATCTGGCGCATCATGTCCTGCGGCAGCACGCCCTCGGTGGGGTTCTGGTAATGCGAGCAGCCCGCCGCGTGCACGTGATGATCGCCGGAATACCAGCCGTACTTGGCAGGATCGATCCAGCGCTCCAGTTGGAACGAAAGCTCGGCGGGGCCTTTGTCATCCACGGCGACTTCCTTGGTGTGCGTACGGTATTCCGGACCGCCGGAGTAAGTGACCGTGTAGTAGCCTTCCGGTAGGGTTATGCTTTCACCGTCGGCGCGATAGATCTGCGGCTGGAAGAAGAAGTCGGGCGCCAGGCGTTTGGAAGGGTTCGGATACAAGCGGTTCAGGCGGTCGCGAATCACGAATGATGCCATGGCGGGCTGTCCGTGCTCGTCGCGAACGTGGAGCTTCACGGTGCGGGCCGGAAGCGCGTTGAAGACCACCATGATGTCGTTGCGAAAGCCGATGTCCTGGCTGCCCTGGCCGACGTTGAAGCTGATCTCCGCGGAGCGCGGTCCGCGGTCGCGGCTGTAGATCTCCAGAATCCGGTATTCCAGGATCAGGCCGGAAAGCCGCTTGGTCATAGGAGGTTTGTCATAAATCGAGATGTCCGCCCAACGGTCCGCGGCATTTTGGGGAGTCAACTCGATCTTGGGCTCGGGATTGCCCGTGGACTTTATATACACGTTGCCGCTGTTCGGGCTAGCCACACGGAGGGGCGCAGTCACGTTGGCGCGGTTGATCACCTTCACCAGAAACAGGCGCGTGCCGCCCTCCACCAGGTCGGGTCTGGCAGGCCCCGGCTCGACTTTCACGCGGCTCTCGGCGTTGATGTCTACGATGGCTAGCGCGTACTGATCGAGAATACGCTCGAGCTCAGAGACCGCCGCGCTTTGGTCCGCACTGGCAATGGCGCGGTTGATGGCGGCATGGCCGGCGGCCGGGAAAGGCTGGCCCAGATAATTCATGGCATCTTCCAGGCGGCGAACCTGCTGCGCCAGCGGCTGCAAGGGAACGGCTAATCCCCCGCTGTGCTGGTGCTCCGGAGTCTGGGCCAAGGCGCCGTAAGCGCAGGCCAGTATCATGCATACCGCTTTGCACCCCATGTCGAATACCCTCCAGTTGGAAACCAGCATAATACAGAAACGGCGGTTCAACCGCGGCCCTTTGCGGCCAGGTCGCTTTGGGCCGCCTGCAACATGGCCCGGGCATAGCCCACGTTGTAGGCGTAACCCGTGTACCCGCCGCCGCCGGGATAATAAGCATGGAAGTCGGCGCGCTCGCGGTCCGCATCAAGCGCCCGCGGATGCTCCGGATAAAGCAGCCGCGGATATTTCTGGCGCACCAGTTCTTTCATCACCGCGAACATATCCACCTGGCCCTCGTCGAGGAACACTTCGGTGTATTGTTCGTAAGGCTTGCGCACGCGCACGTTGCGGAAATGCACGTGGTTGATGCAATCGCGCGCGCCAAAATACCCGCAGACCTCCACGGGATCCTCGCCCATCTCGCGCGTCACGCCGCAATCGAAGGTGATGCCGTTCGAAGGGCTGGGCACGATATCAACGAGCCGCTTCCAGCCGGCGACCGTACCCATGATCTGGCCAGAACCGCGGCTCAAGGGGGCGGGCGGATCGTTGGGATGCAGCGCCAGCCGTACGCCGGATTCCACGGCCACGGGCACCACCGCCTTCAGGAAGTACGTCACGTTGCTCCACATCTCGTCGAGCGAATGGACGCCCTCTGCCTCCAGCGGCGGCAGGTCTTTGACGCGGCCGTAATCGAACGCTGTTAGTCCCGCGCCGGCGCGCCCGATTTCCTCGTAATATCCTTCGACGAGGCGGTGCGCGTAGAAATTGTATTCGATTACGGGCAGCCCGGCGCGGCCCGCGGCGCGAATCGATTGCCGCACCTTTTCGATCTCTTCATCGCGGCCGGGTGCGCCATAGATGGTATTCCGGAATCCCGCGATCATCATGTTGCCCAAGGTCAGGCCGGCCGGCTGCAGACGCTCGATCAACGCGCGGATGGCGGATTCCTCCCAGGGAATGGGTGGTCCGCCCATCGCAACATGGTCTACGCCCAGCTGTTTCACGCGCCGCATGCCTGCTTCGTCCAGGTTGGCCGCCTGGAGGCGCCCGGAGAGCTCCAGGCAGATCTTGGGAAAAGTCCCAGGGGTGGCGGGCGGAGCGCCACGGGCGCCCACGGGCAATAAGGCACCCGCGCCGGCGGCTTGCAGAATGTTCCTACGCGACAAGAGGGGGTTCATAACCCAATACAATAAATCTATGCGCACTCTCCTGGTGTTTGTGCTTGCTGTAACGGCTGGCGTTCCGGCCAGCGCGCCGGCTCCACGAGAGCGCTCCTTCACCTTCGAATACGCGGTGACCGTGAAAGACATCCCCAGCGCCGCCCACGCGGTGGACATCTGGCTGCCTGAGCCGCATGACGACGCATTCCAGCGCATCACCAACCTGTATGTGGATTCGCCCGTCCGTGCGGAAGCCACTACCGGCGCGGAAGACAACCACATGCTACACATTCGCGTGACGGACCCCAAAGAAGCGTCCATGGCTGTGACGATACGCTTCGATGCAGTGCGCAAGGAGCATATCCAGCCGCTACCCGCATCCGCGCCCGAAAGCAGCGAAGGCCTGCCGGAGGGTATGACACGCTACCTGCAACCCGATCGCCTGGTGCCGCTGGACGACACCATCCGGCGCTGGGCGCGCGCAGTGGTGGACGCCGCAGGCGCCAAGACCGAACTGGAAATGGCGCGCGCCATCTACAACCACGTGGTTGCGACTGTGAAATACGACAAGACCGGCAAAGGCTGGGGCAACGGTGACATCTATTACGCCTGCGACGTCCGCCGCGGCAACTGCACCGATTTCCACGCCATCTTTATCGGCTATGCGCGAGCCGTGGGCATTCCCGCGCGCTTCGCCATCGGATTTCCCCTGCCGGCCGATCGCGGTGCAGGCAAGATCGGCGGCTATCACTGCTGGGCGGAATTCTACGCCAAAGGAATCGGCTGGGTTCCGGTGGATGCCTCCGAGGCCGCCAAGAATCCCGCCAGGCGCGAATACTTCTTCGGCGCGCACGATGAAAATCGCGTGGAATTCAGCAAAGGGCGCGACGTCACGCTCTCTCCTAAGCAGCAGGGAGCCCCTTTGAACTATTTCGTCTACCCGTACGTCGAACTGGATGGCGCTAAATACACAACGCTGGAGACCAGTTATTCGTACAAAGATCTGCCGCGATGACGGTAGCAGGAACACATGAAACACTTATTGCCATTTGCCCTTATGGCCTTGCTTGCTGCGAGCCTTATCCCGGCGGCAACGCCGCAGGTCAGGCCGCCGCGGCCCCCGCCAGCCGAGGAAGATGTGAAGCTTCCCGACGGCAAATCCCAACGGGACGAAATCCTGAAGGTGGATCATGAGAAGGACTTGAAGGATGCCGCCCAGCTTATCGACCTGGCGGAACAACTGAAGGTGGAGCTGGAGAAAAACGACCGGCATGTGCTTTCGATCTCCAGCTTGAAGAAAACTGAAGAAATTGAGAAACTCGCCAAACGCATTCACTCGCGTCTGGTGCGCTGACATGCCGGCGCGGGCGCTACTGGTCCTCGCAATCCTCACGGCCAGGTCCGCCGGCGCGCAGCCCGCGCGAGCTCCACTGCTGGTCCTGCTGGGCGGCGACACCAAGACCTGGCGGGCCGCCTGCGAGGAGCGCGGGTGGCAGTTTCTGGAGCCATGGAGCGGAATAAACGAAAAGAGCGTCGATCAACGCGTGAAGGCTCTGGCCGCCAAAGTGGAAGAGGCCGCCAAGAACCCGTCGGTGGACCCCCATCGCGTCTACCTTGCAGCGCAGGGCAACACGGTTCCCATGCTGTTCTACACAGCCAGCCGCGTGCCCGACCTGTGGACCGCCGCCGTGGCGGTGGGTGGCAGCCCGCGGGCCGCCATGGATACCAATCGGTTGTACGCGGCCAACACCACTAACCTGCCCTTGCTATGGCTCTTTGCGGCTCAGGAAGATGCGCCGCTCGGAAAGACGCTGCAATCCGCCGGCTTCAACCTGGAATGGCGCGAGCTGGCCGTGGCCAAGCCCTCCGCGATCTTCGACTGGCTCACAAAGCATGCGCGTGACGGCTCCCCCAGCACAGCCGACTGCGAAACCGGCAGTCCGCTCTTCACGCACTGCTATTGGGTGGACGTGACGAAGTTCGATCCGGGCGAGAGCAACGATGTGCTGGATTCCACGCGCGTGGCGCCGCTGGGGTCGGGCGCTGCGCTGGCCATCGGGCCATTTGGGTTCGATCCGGCGGAGGCGGGGCCAGGCGTGGTGATCAAATCACTCCCCGACAAATACTCTGGGCCGTTGAAGCTGAATGACCGGATCGTGGAGGTGGGTGGCAGGGAAGTGAAGGATAGCGCCGCCTACGCGCAGATGCTATATCAGACTTTCGAGGAGAAGCCTGTGGTGGTGATGATCGCGCGCGGCAAGGAGCACGTTCGCCTGGAGACAAGAATCGTAATGCCGCCGCGCGCCGAATCTCTCACCGCCCGCGTGCGCGCGCAGTATCTGCCTGATTTACAGGAAGTGGAGGTAGTCAGCCGCGCGATCACGCAAATGAAGCTGACGCTTCCCGCTGGCTGGCTTCCGGTCAAGATCAACTGGAACGGCACGGAACTGGCAAATGCGACCGCGGCGGGATGCTGGCTGTTGGACGAGCAAAAGGAGTTACTGACCGCCAAACGCTGTGAGTGACGCGCACACGTCTGGTCTACTTCGACCGCTGTTCGGCGTCCGCGACAGCCGCTACCATGGCGGGCGTGGGCGCGGAATCAGTGCCTTGGATGGTTTCCAGCAGCCGGCCAAGCTCTCCGCTACGGCTCTTGTTCATCATGGCGACGACCTGCGACGCGAGATCGAACTGCCGTTTGAGGTCCGCCGGCAGCGTCTTCACGCGCGGGTCCATCTTTACCGTCAGGGGCTGCGAGAAGCTTTTGCCATCCACCGTGAGCTTGACGGTGTACTGTCCGGGCAGGGCGAGTACACCCCGGGGCCCGCGCGGCGTATTGCGGTAGACCGCCGTCATGGGATAGTCGTGGCGCGGCGAGTCGGGCGGCGTATAGTGGAGATCCCAAACGAAACGGTGCATGCCGGCGGCGGCCAGGAGGACCTGCGGCGGACGGATCCAATGTGTGGGTACGTTCATATCGGTTTCCGGTTGGTCCGGTTTATCGGCGCTGGAATAGCGGCGGACGGTCTTTCCGGCGGCATCCAGGATCTCGATCACGGCCGAATCGGCTGCGCTCTTCAGGTGATAGTAAAGGATCGCTCCGTCGGGAGGATTCTGCCCGGCGGGCTCTTCAGGCGGCAGCGGCGTGTCCGTATTTACGTTCCACCGGATGCGCATGGCGGTCTGCGGCTTGAACAGATGCGCGGCCGCGTTCGCTACCTCGGCGGTCATCTGCCGCAATGGCGTGATATCGTCGAGAATCCAGAACGACCGCCCATGCGTCCCGGCCACCAGATCGTCTTCGTGGATGGTCAAATCGCGGATGGACGTGGCCGGCATATTGAGGCGAAGCGGCGACCAATCGTCTCCATCGTTGAACGAGACCCATACGGCCCGCTCGGAACCCGCGAACAACAGGCTCTGGCGCCGCGGATCTTCCCGAACTGTGTTGATAGGGGCGTCATTCGGCAGGCCGCGCACGATCTCCTGCCAGGTCTTGCCGAAATCGTGGGTGCGCCAGATGTGCGGGCTCAGATCGTCCAGCCGGAAACGGTTGATCGCGGCGTAGGCCGACGCCGGATCGGAATGCGATGCGTCCATTACGGATACCTTGCTCCACGGAGTGAGCGCCGGCGGCGTAACATTCGTCCAGGTCTTGCCGGCGTCGCGCGTGACGTGTATCAGGCCATCATCGGTGCCTACCCAGATCACGTTGCCGTCTTTATAAGAAGGGGCAATGGTGTAAATGACGCCGCGATGTTTGCCCTTCTCCGGGTCCGCGGAGGTGAACACGCCCAGGCTGGCCGGAACTTCGTACGATGGGCGCGTAAGCTCGGGGCTGATGCTCTCCCAGCTCTGCCCTCCGTTGGTGGTCCGCAGCAGCATCTGCGATCCCAGATACAGGATGTGCGGATCGACCGCAGAAAACAGCAGCGGCATAGTGCGCACGAAGCGGTAAGCGCCGCCGCGTCCGCGCCCCAGCGCAGGCCCTACCTGCTGGACCTCGCCGGTGGTCTGGTCGTACCGTGAAACCTTGCCGCCGTAAATGATATTCGGGTTCAGCGGGTCGGGGGCAACGTAGCCGTACTCTTCCACCCCCACAGGATGCCAGTCCCGGAACGTGATTTCGCCGGCATCCCCGCGGCTGGCCGTGCCCACCGAACCGCTCTCCTGCTGGCCTCCATACACCCAATAGGGGAAGCGATTGTCGGTGATGACGTGATAGAACTGCGCGGTGGGCTGGTTATACCAGGAGCTCCACGTCTCTCCGCCGTTCAAGCTGACAACCGCACCCTGGTCGCTGGCCAGCAGAATGATGCTGGGATCGTCGGGATTGATCCACACGGTGTGATAATCGTCGCCACCCGGTGCGCCTTTGATCGCGGTAAAGCTCTTGCCGCCGTCGATGGAGCGATACGTCGAAGTATTCGCGATGTAGATGACGTCCTTATCCTTCGGGTCGACGCGCACACAGGCAAAATCGGATCCCCGCCCCCACACGCGCTGCTCGTGATTGACGCGCTGCCAGTGGGCGCCCGCGTCGTTGGAAAGATACACTCCGCCTTCGCGGGCGTCCACCAGGGCGTACATGCGCCGGGGATCGCTGGGCGCAATAGCGATACCGATGCGGCCCAGGCCTTCCGCTGCGGTGGGCAGACCGCCGGTGAGCGGTTGCCAGGTGCTGCCGCCGTCGGTGGATTTGTACAGCCCGCTGCCCGGCGCCTTGAAAGACTCGCCGATCTCCCAGGGTGCCTGACGCGCGGCCCACAGAACCGCGTAGACCGTCCGCGCGTTCGCCGGGTCGAAGGCCAGATCGACGGCGCCGGTATTCTCATCCCGGAAGAGAACATTCTCGAAGGTCTCGCCGCCGTCTGTCGACCGGAAGACGCCGCGCTCGCGGTTTGGCCCATAAGGATGGCCCACCACGGCCACAAACAGGCGTTTCGAATCGCGCGGATCGATAATGATGGCGGCTATCTGCTGCCCGTCGTGCAAGCCGAGGTGCGTCCAGCTCTGGCCGCCGTCGGTCGATTTGTAGATGCCGTCGCCGACCGACAGGTCGGGCCGCTGCAAGCCCTCGCCGCTGCCCACGTAGATCGTCTGCGGATCGGACGGGGCCACCGCCAGCGCGCCGATGGAGCCGGTCGACTGGTCGTCAAAGACCGGTTTCCATACCCGGCCGGCGTCCGTGCTCTTCCAAACGCCGCCGTTGTTGGCGCCCACATAAAAGACATGCGGCTGGCCCGGCACACCGGCGGCGGCCACGGTACGCCCACCGCGAAACGGGCCGATCATGCGCCACCGGAGACCGCTGTAGAGCTCGGGGCTGAAGGGCTGCGCCCAAGCGCCGGGAACGAACGCGGCCGCCAGCAGCCATTTCCGCAGGCGGCTCACGCGTGGCCGCCGCCCATGGCCGCCATGGCTGCCCGCCCGCGCTCCTGCGTTTCCTCAACCGTCAGCTCTTCCAGATGCGTGGCGATGCCCCACACGAAGCCTCTCGGATCGCGCACCTGGCCGTAGCGATCGCCCCAAAACTGGTCCTGGAGCGGGAAAACGACCTGGCAGCCGTTAGCCAGCGCCTGGCTCCAGGTGGCATCGGCGTCCGGCACGTAGAGGCTGAGACGCAGCGGCCAGTTGCCCTCGGCAATCGGCGGGCTCCCCATTTCCGGGAACGGGTCGTTGAGCATCATCATGGTGTCGCCGATCTTGACATTGGCATGCATGAGTTTGCCGCCTGGTCCGGGAGAGCGGCTGATCTCGACCGCGTTGAAGGCGCGCTTCAGAAAATCGATGTAACCGGCACAGTCCGGTACAGTGAGGTGGACGGTGAGAGTGGAGAATCCAGGGGGGACGGGTTGGGTTGCTTTGGCCATATCCCGGCCATCATATACCGGGGCGGCCCGGGTGGCAATCCGGTTCGCCGCGCGTTACTGCTTATACACTGCTCCCGCCTTCATGACGAACCGCACATGCTGCAGCGTCCGCACATCCGCGAGAGGATCGCCCTCCACAGCGATCACGTCAGCCCACTTGCCCGCCTCCAGCGCGCCGGTACGGTCGGACCAGCCCATCAACTGCGCCGCGTTGATAGTGCCTGCCTGGATGGCAGCGAGGGGCGTCAGACCAAGCTGCGTCACGTAGACCTCTACTTCGTGTGCGTTCAAACCGTGCGGATACACGGCCGCGTCGGTACCCAGCGCAACCTTAACGCCCGCAGCCACGGCCTTCTTCTGGTTCTCCAGGACGGCCGCGCTCACATCCAGCATCTTCTTCTGGAACATTGCCGGCAGGTGGCCGTTCTCTCGCATCCAGGTCACCAGATACAGCGTGGGCACCAGCCACGTGCCGTGCTTCTTCATTTCGGCGACGTCGTCGGCATCGATGTAGGTTCCGTGTTCGATGGAGTCGACGCCCGCCTGGCTGGCGAAGAGGATGCCCTCCGCGCCGTGCGCGTGCGCGGCCACTTTGCGGCCTAAGCGGTGCGCATCGGCAACCAGCGCCTTCAATTCTTCGAGGCTGTACTGGCTGGCCTGCGGATCGTCGCCCTTGGACAGCACACCGCCGGTGGCGCACACCTTAATCAGGTCAGCGCCGTACTTGATGTTCTGCCGCACCTTTTGCTGCACGGCCGCGATCCCGTCCGCCACGCCCTCGCTGGTGGCGTGGAAATCCGCGGGCAGAAAGTTATTGTCGCAGTGCCCACCCGTGATGCTGAGCGCCGGCCCGCTCACCTGCATGTGCGGACCGGGAATGTAGCCGGCATTGATGTAATCGCGCAGAGCCACGTCCGCGTAGCCGTCCGCTCCCACATTGCGCACCGAGGTGAAACCGGCTTCCAGCGTGATCTTGGCGAACCGCACACCGTTCAGCGCCTCGCGGACGGAATCGGTGGAAAGACGCGCGTAGGGATCGAATTCATTTCCGAAGGTCAGATGCGTATGCACATCGATTAATCCGGGCAGCAGAGTCATGCCATGCAGATCGATCTCGCGGTCCCCGGGCTGCGCGGGCGTGGAGGCGCTGGGCGCAATGGCCGAGATCGAATCTCCAGTCACCACGATGGTCTGGGCGGCCGGTTCCTCGCCCGTCCGCACGTTCAGTACATGACCCGCCCGGATTAATGTGCGCCCCTGCTGCGCCGCCCCTGCAATTGCTAAGGCCATCGTCAAAACACATGCACGCCAAAATGACATCTGGGGAGTATAACATCGGGTGAAAGCAGCTAATCTGAATGGAGTGACCGAACGTCTCTATTACACCGATTCGTACCTGCGCGATTTTCATGCACGCGTGATAGGCCGGGCGGATAACGGACGCCGCATCTACCTCGACCGCACGGCTTTCTATCCCGAATCCGGCGGCCAGCCGCATGATCTCGGTGCGATCGCCGGCGTGCCGCTGGTGGGAGTCGAAGATGAAGGCGAGCGTATCGCCCACGTCGTGGATGGGCCTGTGGAGGCAGAGGAGGTCCACTGCCGCGTGGACTGGTCCCGCCGTTTCGACCACATGCAGCAGCATAGCGGCCAGCATCTGCTTTCCGCGATTTTCGTGGAACGCTTCGGCATCTCGACCGTCAGCTTCCACCTGGGCCAGGCCAGCTCCACCATCGATCTGGACACAGCCACGCTGGAGCCGGCCCGCGTACTGGAAGCCGAGCGGTTCGCCAACGAGGCGGTTTTCGAGAACCGCCCGCTGCGCGTCACGTTCGAAGACGCGGCCGAAACACGCGATCTGCGCAAACCCTCCGAGCGCGCCGGCACCTTGCGCATCGTGTCCATCGAGGGCCTCGACCGCAGCGCGTGCGGCGGCACGCATGTATCGCGCACCGGCGAGATCGGGCCGATCCTTGTGCGCAGGCTGGACAAGATCCGCAATACCACGCGGATCGAGTTCCTGTGCGGGGGCAGGGCCGTGGCCAGGGCGCGCGCTGACTTCGACGCGCTCTCGCGCGCAGCCCAGGCATTCTCCGGCGCGCTCGACGAGGTTCCCGCCCTGGTAGCAGCTCAACTGGAAAACGCCCGCACCAGCGATAAACTGCGCCGTAAGCTGGAGGCGGACCTGGCGCAATACCGCGGACGCGAGCTGTACGAATCCACCGTGCCGGATGGCGATGGCGTACGCCGGGTGTTCCGGCGCCTCCCGGCCGGCAACCTGGAGGAGATGCGCGCTACGGCGCAGAGTGTCACGGCGCAATCGAAGGCTGTTTTCATCGGGGCCATAGACCAGCCACCTTCCATTTTGCTGGCCGTTTCAACAGATGCCGGTCTGGATGCCGGCCAACTCCTGAAAGCCGCGCTGACCGAAGCCGGCGGACGCGGCGGAGGCAACCCGCGCCTGGCGCAAGGCAGCGTTTCCGGTAGGGATGCCATGGAAAGCGTGCTCGACCGGATTAGAACAACTTGAGCCGCAAGAATTTTTGCGGATGCTCCCGCAACTCCTTCATACCCGCAGCCAACTCGCGCATGAAGCCGTTCAGCGAGTCATACGTCTGCGTGTTCGACAGCATCTGGCCCATGCTCCCTTCGCCGGCGCGCAGCGCGTCCAGGTTCGCGATCCACGCCGCTACGCGCCGGTTCCACTCGACATAAGCCGCGTCGCTGGCGAGCATTTGCCCGCCCGCGCCTTTGCCCGCATTCAGGTCCGCCAGAGTACTTCGCACTTGCGCAATCTGGTCGCGGATCTGGTCGTATTGCGACGTTTCCCGCAGCAGCGGGCTGGCTTGCATCTGCGCCAGCCGGTCATCCAACTGCCGTAGGGAGGTCCGCACGTTGTCGTGTCCGGTGGTGCTATATAACGCCTGACCCAACTCCGATTGGGTGCTGGTGGCCGCCCGCACTTCCTTTTCCACCTTCTGGACGCCGTCCAGGAATTGCTGATACAGCGTATCGCTCACCACGAACTGGCCGAGTTGTCCTTTGCCGGCCTGGGTGTCCTGAATGATCTGGTCGATGGCTCGCAATTGTTCGTCGAACTGGCGCAGATCGATGTTCTGCATCAGAGGGCTAGGCGCCCGATAGCGCAATTCTCCGCCGGGCCGCACGGGCTGCCCGCTGCGGCCCATGAGGATATCGATGTACTTATCGCCGAGCAGGTTGGCACTGTCGATCTCGGTGACTGAGTCGTCGGGAACATAACGGCGGGACTTCTCTCCGATCTCCAGCCGCACCTCCACCACGCGATTCGGATCTTTGGAGTGGGTTAAGCCTACCGACACCACCTTCCCGACCAGTACGCCATTCAACTGGACGTCCGCACCCGGCTCCACACCCGTCGAATCCGGAATGTAGGTGGTGAGATGAGCCTTCGGCTCGAACCAGGTGTTGCCGCCTAACAGGTACACCAGCACCGACAACACCGTCAATGCGCACACCGCCACCACAACTATACGGAGCTTGGCAAACTGGACTCTTTGTGGCGACGGCATGGCGTCATCTCGATTGTAGGACAGTCCCCGCCGGTGCAGCCACTCTTCAGCTCCGCGCGCCCGCCAGCATACCCTCCAGGGTGTGCAATTTGTCCGGCTGCCCCATCACGATCAGATAATCGCTGGCCGAAATGGCGGTATCCGCCGGCGGATTGAACACCATCTCGCCGCCGCCTTTGTGAATGGCCAGCACGATCACGCCGAACTGCCGCCCGATTTGTAATTCTCGAATGCTCTTTGAAACCAGATCGCTGTGGCCGGAGACGCGTATCTGCTCGATGGCCACGTCGAGTCCGGCCGCCTGCGTGGTGAAGTCCAGGAACTGCACCACATGCGGCCGCAGCAAGGCTTGCGCCAGGCGATGGCCAGTGATGGCGTAAGGGGCAAATACGGCATCGGCCCCGGCACGGCGCATCTTCTCCTCGGCGCTTTCCTCGGCGGCGCGCGTGGCGACGTAGATTCCCGGGTTCAGAAACTTCGCCGAAAGGAGCACGAAAAGATTGTCGGCGTCGGTGGCCAGCGCGCACACCAGCCCCTTGGCGCGAGCGATGCCCACCGCGCGTAGCGTTTCATCGCGGGTGGAATCCGCGGCCACCGCCAGCATGCCCGCCGCGATGGCCTTCTCCGCGCGGTCGGTCTCGATATCCACCACCACGAATGGCACGGCGGCGTTTTGCAATTCGATGGCCGCGCCGCGGCCCACGCGTCCGTAGCCGCAAATGATGAAATGATCCTGCAACTTGTCGATCATGCGTTTGTTCCGCCGTTTGACCAAGAGTTCGCCGAATTCCGCCTCGATGATTGTTTGCGTGATGGCGCCGATAGCCACCAGGATGGTGGTCACCCCCACCACCAGGAGGAATGCGTTGAGCACCCGCCCGGAGAAGTGCAGGGTGTCGCCGTAGCCGACCGTGGTCATGGTCAGCAGGGTGGTGTAGAAGGCTTCAAAGAGAGAGTAGCCTTCGAGGACCATGAAGCCCGCCGTCCCGATCGCCAGCACAGCCGCCAGGGCCAGGGCGACGTATGCGAAACGGCGCGTGAGCCGATGCATGGAAGTTATCCCGCCTTCACATCACGTTCTTCCGGAAGATCAGGATATGCTGCCGCGGCAGGTTCTCGAGCGTTTTCTCCAGCCGAAAACCTTCGGGCTCGATTTCCGCTTTCACCTCGGCCACGCTCATCTTGTGCTCCGGCTTGATGGGCACCTGGGGATCCTCCTTGCGGTATTCGAGCAGCACCATGCGCCCGTCCGGGTTGAGCGCGGCGCGGATCTGCCGCAGCATCTTTTGCGGCTGCGAGAACTCGTGGTAGACATCCACCAGCAGCGCCAGGTCGATGCGGCCGGCCGGCAATTTCGGATCGTCCACGGCGCCCAGCACGGCTTCGTAATTGGCGAGCTTGCGCTCCGCCATGTTGCGCCGCAGGCGGTCGAGCATGCCCGGTTGAATGTCGACGGCGTAGACCTTGCCGGATGGTCCCACGCGCTCCGCCAGGCGCCAGGTGAAGTACCCGACTCCCGCTCCGATATCGGCCACCACCGCGCCTTTGGCAATCCCGATGGCATCCAGCGCCGCATCCGGGGCTTCCTCGGCCTCACGCTCGGGCCGCACCAGCCAGGGCGCTCCGCCCATACCCATGACCTGCGCGGGCTCGCGCCCGGTGGCGGGATGCGCTTCCTGGCACCAGGCCACCGTATTGAGCCATATAAGGCAGGCCAACAGCGCACGCAACATGGTTCCAGCTTAGCAAGCCGCGCCATACCGGCACTCACTGCGGGCGGTAAAATGGAATTGAGGGATACGATGCTCTCCCTAAAGCTGATTCATCTGATCGAAGCCCATCAGGAGCAGATCGCCGCCAATGTGATTGGTGAAATCCGGCATCACCCCGAGATGGCGCATTTCAAAAAGCTGCCCGACGCTGAGCTGCGGGAACGCAGCCAGCTGATTCTGGAGAATCTCGGCGACTGGCTGTCGGCCGCCCGCGAGCAGGACCTGGCGAAACGCTACGAAGTCCTGGGCAAAGACCGTTTCGAAGAATCCATCCCCCTGCACGAATCGGTGCGCGCTTTAGCCATCATCAAGTACAAAATGCTGGACTTCGTACACGAACAGGGTCTCACCCGGACACCGCTGGAGGTCTACGGCGAAGAAGAACTGGAGCGCCGGGTGGGGCGCTTCTTCGACCTGCTCACGATTCACATGGTGCGGGGTTACGAAACCGCCTGGCGCCACGCCGCACGCGCCGCCTGAAGGCGCTTATTATTTCTTCAGGGTGCGGATATAGGCCGCCAGATCGGCTGCCTGCGCGTCGGTGACCGTCTGCGCTTTCATCTTGCCGACGCCGGCGGTGATATCTTTCTTCAGATCGGCGTCGGACTTGGCCTGTACTTCAGCCGATCCGAGCGCGCGCATCTTCATGGCGGGCATTCCAGATCCATCGGCCTTATGGCATCCCTTGCACTTCGTATCGTAGATCGCCTTGCCCTCGGCCGCGGCGCCAAAGGCCTGGACGGCGCCCAGCGCCATAAAAACCGCACAAACAGGTAAAAATCTCATCTAAAAGCTCCTCTCGGGTATTGTAGCTGGTTTCGCCGGCCGGCCATGTTGATCTTAATTACACAATCACGAGCCGCGCTCCATTTCGAGCAGCTTGCGCTTGCGGCCCGCTCCCCAGCGGTATCCGCCTATATCACCGTCCCCGCATACCACACGATGACATGGGATCACCACGGCCACCGGATTCGACGCGCAGGCCCGCGCCACCGCCCGGGCCGCGCGCGCATTTCGGATGGCCTTGGCGATTTCGCCATACGACTTTGTGCTGCCGTAAGGGATAGTTTGCAGATACTCCCAAACGCGCCGCTGGAAGGCCGTGGCCTGTATATCCAGCGGGATGTCCAGCTTATGCAGCCGTCCGTCCAGGTGCGCGCGCAGCCGGTCCGCCCACGGTTCCAGAAAGGCCGCATCGCGCCGCAGATCGGCCGCCGGAAACTCGCCACGCACGGACTCTTCCAGCTTCTTTTCGGAATCGCCAAACCGGATGGCGCACACGCCTTTGCCGGTGGCGGCCACCAGCAACGTACCGGCCGGCGTGTCCAGCAGGTCGTACCGAATCTGGACGCCCGCACCGCCGCGCCGGTAGGCAGTGGGCGTCATCCCGAGTTGTGACGCGGCCCGCTCGTACAGACGGCTGCTCGATCCGTAACCCGCGTCATAAAGCGCAGTGGTCACGGCGCGCCCCTCGCGCAAGCCTCCCTTGAAGGATTCCAGGCGGCAGAAATCCGCATAAGCCCGCGGCGTAATGCCGGTGGCCGCCTTGAAAGTCCGCTGCAGGTGAAACGGGCTGAGGCCCAGATGGCGGCTCAAGCCTTCCAAGGTGGTGGCCTCATCCAGATGCTGCTCCAGGTACCGGCAGATCTTCTCCACAAGTTCGGACTGCGGGTCGCGCGCGCGCTCCCGGTCCGGCTTGCAGCGCAGGCACGCACGGAATCCGGCCCGCTCCGCCGCGTCGCGGCGCTGAAAGAAGATCACATTTTCGCGCCGCGGCCTGCGCGACGGACACGACGGCCGGCAATACACACCGGTAGTCAGCACCGCGAAGAAGAACACGCCGTCCATCTGGGCGTCCCTGGTCTCCAGCGCCTGCCAGAAGTGCGCCTCCCAAAAAGCCTGTTCGTCTTGAGAGTTTATCGCCAAGCTGCTATTCAACATTGTCGCCATACTATGAGCCTATGTGCTTGGGGTTGAGACTGCTATCCGTTCCTTGCGCCCAAAGCAAATTTGCCTGGCGGCTCACCGCGCGTCGTGATAAATGACTCCCAGGGTATACCGTGTCCCCGACAAAACCGGACTTACGCCGTGTTTCACATTCGCCCGGTAAAACCCGCGCGAACCTTTCACGGGCCTCCACCGCGTGGTGAACACCAGCGCTTCGCCCCGCCCGGGGCGCACCGCATGGCCGACAGATTGCGCACGCGGGCGCTGCTCCACCAGCAGAAATTCACCGCCGGTGTAAGCCGCACGCGGCTCGCTCAGGAAACACACGAATTGCAGCGGGAACGCCAAATCCCCGTAGAGGTCCTGATGCAGACAGTTGTACCCGCCTGCTTCATAATGCAGCAGTAAAGGCGTGGCTTTATCCTGCCCCGCCGAACGGCACTGCGCCGTGAACCTGGCGAGCCTGTGCGGGAAGCGCGCCGCGAGACCCAGCGCCTCCATCCAGCATGCGGCTGCGAAACAGCTCCCGCCGCGGATACAGCCCGATGAGCGCCGCGCATTCGGCGGCGGTGAGCACGGCCGGCAGCCTGGAGTAGCCCGCGCGCCAGAGCGATTCTTCCACTTCGTTCCAGGCCACATGGTCGAATGTCACCCCGCCAGCATAGCGCGCGCAGGCCGCCCCCCTCCATCCGGATCTTGCGGCCGAATTCGCGCCCGTTGTCACCCCGTTGTTACAATGAGCCTGCTGCCGCGCAATCAAACCAAGATCCTGATCCGGGCGACCAACTGGGTGGGAGACGCCGTCATGTCTCTGCCCGCCATCCGCGCCCTGCGGGACGCCCTGCCGGGGGCGCATTTGACCGTCCTGGCGCGCGCCTCGGTGACCGATCTCTATGCCCGCGAAACGGTCATCGACGCCGTGGAACTGCTCTCCGGAGACCGCCGCCAAACCGCCGCCGCGCTTCACCGCGAAAGCTTCGATTGCGCAATCCTGCTCCCCAACTCCTTCGACGCCGCTCTACTGGCCTGGATGGCGCACATTCCACGGCGCGTCGGGTACGCCAGAGATGCGCGGCGCTGGCTGCTCACCGAAGCTGTCCGGCCGCCGGAACCCGGCGAGATCCCGCGCCACGAACGCTTTTACTACCTGGAACTGTTGCGCCGCGCGGGCATCATCCACGAATATCCGGCGTGTGCCGAGATCCGCCTGGATGGCCGGGATGCCGCATACGAGTCCGGATCCTCGGCCCTGGCCGCCGCCGGCCTGACGGGGCCGGTGGTGGGGGTGAGTCCGGGCGCGGCTTATGGCGACGCCAAGCGCTGGCTGCCCGAGCGCTTCGCCGAAACCGCCCTCACCGTGGCGCGCGCGCGTGGCGCAGCGGCCGCGCTGTTTGGATCGGTGGCCGAGCGCCCGCTGTGCGAATCGATTGCCGGCAGGATCCACGCCGCTGGAGTGCCTGTCCACAACTTTGCCGGCGAAACCACGCTACGCCAATTCATCGACCTGGCGGCTGCCTGCCGGTTGTTTCTGACGAATGATTCCGGCGCCATGCACATCGCCTCGGCGCTGGACGTTCCCACGGTGGCGGTCTTCGGCGCGACGGACGATACCACCACCGGGCCCACGGGCGCCCGGGCCCGCGTGGTCCGCGAACACGTGGAGTGCAGCCCCTGCCTTCTGCGCACGTGCCCCATCGATCATCGCTGCATGACCCGCGTCACCGCCGAGCGCGTGGCCCGCGTCGCTTTCAGCCTATGGGACGCCGCGGCGGATTGACGCTCCCCGCGCCACTCTCTGCTATACTGTTAGCGGATGGTTTTTGACCTCCCCGCCTTAGCGGACAACCTGTTTACCAACCGGCCGCGCAGATCCGGTCGTTATCCTCTGTTTGTTTTTCTCGCTTTCCGGAGGTACCAGTCACCAACTAAATGAAAGCCAACGTGCAAATCAGCCGAGGCGTGGAAAGCCTGTTCGGCACCCGCGATGAAAACATCCGGTTGATCGAGGGCGGCCTCAAAGTAAACACGCAACTCATCGACAATACGCTGGAAATCGAAGGCGAAGCCGAAGCCGTTTCGCGCGCCGAGTGCATTCTGGAAGAATATGTCGCACTCGTCCGCGAAGGGCACGTTTTCAACAACGGCGACCTGAACAGCTATCTGCGGGTGGTTACCGAAGACCCCCAGGTGAGTTTCCGCGCGCTGGTGCAGAGCGGCCGGCAACGCAATTTCGGCAAAAAGATACTGGCGCCCAAGACTGTCAACCAGCGCCGGTACCTGGAAGCTATCGAACGCAATGACCTGGTCCTGGGGGTGGGCCCGGCCGGCACCGGCAAGACCTACCTGGCGGTAGCCATGGCGGTCTCCGCGCTGATCTCCAAGCGCGTCTCGCGTATTATTCTGACGCGCCCCGCCGTGGAAGCCGGCGAGCGCCTGGGCTTCCTGCCCGGCACATTGCAGGAAAAAGTCGATCCGTACTTGCGCCCGCTGTACGACGCCTTGTATGACATGATGGAGTCCGAGAAGATCGACAAATTCCTCGAGCGCAATACCATCGAGGTGGCGCCCATCGCCTTCATGCGCGGCCGTACGCTCAACGACAGTTTCATCATTCTGGATGAAGCGCAGAACAGCACGCCCGAGCAGATGAAGATGGTGCTCACGCGCACCGGCTTCAATTCCAAAATGGTGGTGAACGGCGACATCACCCAGATCGATCTGCCCCCAGGCAAACGCAGCGGGCTGATCGACGCCATCGACGTGCTGCGCGGCGTGGAAGGCATCAGCCTGGTGCAATTCGACGAACGGGATGTGGTGCGCCACAATCTTGTGCAGCGCATCGTCAAGGCGTACGAGCGCTATAACGAAGCCATCGGCGCCGGCCGCCAGCTCAGCCTGAAACTTACCGAACCAGCCGCCGAAGCGGTCCCTGATCCATGTCCTCCGGCGACCATATAGTTTTGTTCCGCCGGGCTCCGGCGGAACTGAACCGGCGCAATCTGGAACGCTTCGCCCGAACTCTGCGCGACGAAGTCTCCGGAGGCGGCGATTTCACTTGTCTGGTAACGGACGACCGTGAACTCCGGCGGCTCAACCGCGACTTCCTGGGTAAAGACTACCCCACCGACGTGCTGTCGTTCCCGGAGCATCACGCGGGCAAACACCTGGGCGAGATCGCTATCTCGGCCAACCGCGCCTACGCGCAAGCCGGCGCGCACCGCCACTCGCCAGAAACCGAAATCTGCATCCTGATGCTGCACGGCCTGCTCCACCTGTTGGGTATGGATCACCAAACGGACGGCGGCAAAATGGCGCGCGCGGAAGCCGATTGGCGCCGGCGTCTCTCCCTACCCACCGGCCTGATCGAACGGGTAAGCGCATGACCCTGGTCCTGGTAGTCCTGATCGCCGCCTTCTCGGTCCTGCTGGGCCTGGTAACGTTTGTGCAATTGCTCTATCTGGAGAGCATGCGGCTGCGCACCCGCGATCTGGCTGCCATCAAATTCTTTCGCGAAACGCTGGAGAACAGCTTCGGCTTCGAGACCGAAAACGGCGCCGGCCTGTTCACCCTGCTCAAGCACACCACCATCCTGTTCATTGCCATCCTCTACTTCCTGATCTTCGCCGATGGCCAGGCCTGGACATGGCCGGAAGTACTGGAAACTGCCGTGGCTTCCTGGCTCACCATGATCGTGATGGCCTACGTGCTGCCGCAAATCCTGTACCGCAGCACGGGAGCGCAATGGCTGCTGCCGATCGCGCCCCTGCTGCGTGTAGCCGGCCTGATCGCCAAGCCTTTCGTGGCGGTGCTGGATTTCTTCCAATCGCTGGTCCGATTAACCGACGACGGCAACGGCGCTGAAGAAGCACCCACCCAGGCCGAAAACATTGAGGCGCTCATCTCCGCCGGCACGGAAGAAGGTCTCATCGAAGAAGAGGACCGCAAGCTGATCCAGTCCGTGGTCGAGTTCGGCGACAAGGTGGTGCGCGAAGTGATGACGCCGCGGCCCAATATCGTGGCCATCTCCGCCGATGCATCGCTCGAAGAGCTGCGGCAGCTGGTGATCAACGAGCAGTACTCCCGCATCCCGGTTTTCGAGGGCGCCATCGACCAGATTGTGGGCTTCGTGCACGTGCGCGACATGTTCGAGCTGGATGAAGAAGAGCGCGCGGATCGCACCGTCCGCGAATTGATGCGCCCCATCCGCTTCGTTCCCGAAACCAAGCCGGTCAACGACCTGATGCGTGAAATGCAGCAGGACAACACCCACATGGTCATCGTGGTGGATGAATACGGCAATACGGCGGGGCTGGCCAGCATGGAAGACCTCGTCGAAGTGATCCTGGGCGAGATCCGCGACGAGCACGAGCCGGAATCCGATGTGCAGGAAGACCCGCGGGGTGGTTATATCGTCTCCGGCAGTTTCGACGTAGCGCGCCTGAGCGATCTGCTCGAATTCCATCCCGAGGAAGACATCGAGTCCACCACCGTCGGCGGCCTGGTTACTGAATGGCTCGGACGGGTGCCGAAATCGGGCGAGTCCGTCGAGCGCGACGGTATCCGAATCGATGTTCTGGCCAGCGACGACCTGCGCGTCGCCCAGGTGCGCGTCAGCAACGCATCCTCTCAGGCGGCTGGGGCCCCCGCCGGGCCAGGCAATGCCGCCGCTGGGAAAGACTGACATGAAATCCGGCTTCGTTTCGTTAATTGGCCGCCCCAACTCCGGCAAATCCACGCTGCTGAACCGCTTGATCGGCGCCAAGATAGCCATCGTCGCCGACAAACCCCAAACCACCCGCACATCCATCCAGGGCGTGCTCACCCTGCCCGAAGCCCAGATCGTCTTCCTGGACACGCCGGGCATTCACAAAACAGATTCGCTCTTGAACAAGCGCATGATGGACACCGTGCGCGCGGCTCTCGATCAGCGCGACCTGCTGCTCTTCCTGGCGGACGCCTCGCGCAAGTTTGGAGAGGAAGACCGGTACGCGGTGGCGCTGGTCAAGAAAGCTCAGACGCCGGCCCTGCTGGTACTCAACAAGACCGACCGGCTGGGTAAGGATAAGAGCGCGCTGCTGCCGCTCATCGAACATTACCAGGCGCTGCACGAATTCGCCGCCTATCTCCCCATCTCCGCGCGCACCGGCGCCGGCGTGGACGAACTGCGGCAAGCTGTTGTGGATCGCCTCCCCGAGGGCCCCGCCTACTTTCCATCGGATTACCTTACCGACCAGCCCGAGCGTTTCCTGGCGGCCGAACTGATCCGCGAGAAGATTCTGGAAGCCACCCACCAGGAAGTGCCGCATGCGGTAGCCGTAGCGGTGGATTCCTGGGAAGAAACACCTAAGCTCACGCGGATCTATGCCACCATCTACGTGGAACGCAGCGGGCAGAAGGGCATCGTCATCGGCGCGGGCGGCGCCATGCTCAAACAGATCGGCACCCAGGCGCGCCAGCAAATGGAACTGATGTTCGGGCGCCGCCTGTATCTTGACCTGCGCGTGAAGGTGCAGCCCGCCTGGCGTGAGAAGCCTGCCTTTCTGGAAGCGCTCGACTGGCGTACAATGGCCGGAAACGATGAAAACTAAAACGTTAGTCTCATTATTGGTGATTCTGGCTCTATCCGCGGGTGTGTGGGCCGCGGAAAAGCAGGTTACCGACGATCAACTCTACGACCTGGTCCGGCGCAAACTGGCCGACGACCAGGTGGTCAAAGGCGGCGCCATGGACGTGGATGTGAAGAACGGCACCGTCACTTTGCGTGGCAAAGTAGAAACCAACGAGCAAAAGACCAAGGCTGAAAAAATCGCGCGCAAAGTCCATGGCGTGAAGCAGGTCAACAACGAACTGGTGGTGGTGGGCAAAGGCAATCGATGAGCCCGCGGGTTCTGGCGCTGCTGGTGATACCGCTGGCCGCCCAGGACTTTTCCGGCCTGCAAGTCGATAGAGCCGCGCACGGGTTCCGCTTTACCGAGGGTCCCGTATGGTCGCATGACGGCTATTTGCTGTTCAGCGATATCCCCGGCAACAAGATCATGCAGTTCGCGCCGGACGGGGGCGC
>DATGGM010000006.1:0-2677 GCA_035308525.1 Bryobacteraceae bacterium | reverse complement strand
GGCTCATCGCATCCTGGGGGTGTAGAAGCTCCCAAGGGTTAGGCTGTTCGCCTATTAAAGCGGTACGTGAGCTGGGTTCAGAACGTCGCGAGACAGTTCGGTCCCTATCTGTGGTGGGCGTAGGAGATTTGAGGGGGCTTGCCCTTAGTACGAGAGGACCGGGGTGAACGAACCTCTTGTGTTCCAGTTGTCCCGCCAGGGGCATAGCTGGGTAGCGAAGTTCGGTCAGGATAAACGCTGAATGCATATAAGCGTGAAACCTTCCCCAAGATGAGATCTCCCAACCGAAAGGTAACAAGAGCACTGGTAGACTACCAGTTTGATAGGACGGGTGTGTAAGCGTAGCAATACGTTGAGCTGACCGTTACTAATTGCTCGTTCGGCTTGACCATAAAATTTGCTGTTCGCACAAAGTGTTTTTTAACCGAGCCGCGACCGTAGGAAGCGGTTCCGAAGCGCAAGGCCCGTCAAATATTCAATCGCGATCTTCTGGGTGATTTTAGCGAGAGGGACCCACCCGTTCCCATCCCGAACACGGAAGTTAAGCCTCTCAGCCCCGATTGTACTGCACGCGCGAGTGTGTGGGAGAGTAGGAAGTTGCCCGGTCTAAGCAAAAAGCCTCCGAGAAATCGGAGGCTTTTTTGTTTTTGCGCCGGCGAACGGATGCGCGCGCACTCCCCCAGATCCCTGTTACATATGTATCCAATCCACAGAAACCATTGACACGCCCCCTCCGCCCCATGATACCTTGTATTACAAAGCTTGGGTGGCAAGGTATGCAAATCGATCGCGAACTCCTCAAAGGCAGCGTCAGTCTCCTGCTCCTGAATCTCCTCTCCCGCGCGGATATGTACGGCTATGAAATCCTGCAGGAGGCCTCCCGCCGCAGCGCCCACACCTTCGAATTCAAGGAAGGCACCCTCTACCCCGCGCTGCATCAGCTCGAAAAAAAGGGTCTCATCGAGGCCCAGTGGCGCACCGGCGACAACGGCCGCGAGCGCAAATATTATTCCCTGACCGCCAAAGGCAAGAAGGCCGCCCGCAACTACGAACGCCAGTGGCAGCATTTGAACGGCGTGGTCACCGCGGTCCTGGGGAGCGAATAACATGCGGACCGATCGCCTCATCGACGAAATCGTCAGCGCCGCCCAAATCCCGTCCGCCAGCCGCCGCCGCGAGGTCTGGCGCGAATTGCGGGCGCACGTCGAGGACTTCGTCATCTGTGCCCGCAACGCCGGCCATACCGAAGAGGAGGCCGAGCGCCTGGCCGTCGCCAATTTCGGCGACCCGCGCCAGATCGCCATGCAGCTCGGTTGGGTCTACCGCCAGCAGCGCGCCGTGCTGCGCGTCTCGGTTTTCGTCCTTTCCGCCATCGCCGTGGCCGTCGCCATCGCCGCCATGGTGATGTCCTTGCAGGCCGGCCTGGCGATCGGACGCGGCGTGCCTCTGCAGCGCGCATTCTCCGCGCGCCACACCATGATCGAAGCCGCCGATATCCTGGCCAGCGCGACAGCCTGGCTGGGCTTGATCTCGCTCGAGAAGCTGTTCGAAGGCCGCCGCTTCACCCGCGCCGCAGCCGCCTTGACAGCCATTTTCGCGATCCTCATCGTGCTGTTCCGGATCGCCGGCGCGCCCTGGCGGTTCCTGCTCTTCGGGCTGCTGGTCGCCCTGTTTCTGCGCGCCGCGCAAACCCTGCTGAAGAGTCTGGCCGCTCGCACCGCGGCGGTGCTGGCCTGCTTCGGACTGTACGGAATGATCTCGTTTGGCCGCATCAGCATGGCGAGTTGGCTGGTGATGGGAGCCGGCTACCTCGCCATGACCCACGTGGCCGTGCGCGTCGATCGCGCGCTGTTCCGAAAGCTTCAGGGAGGGCTAACGTGCTCCAGGACCTGATTTTCGGCATCCGCATGCTCCGCCGCAATCCGGGCGTTTCTCTGCTGGCGGTGCTCTGCCTGACGCTCGGCATCGGCGCCACCACCGCGGTCTTCAGTTGGATCGAAGGAATCCTGCTGCGCCCGTTCCCCATGGTCGCGGTCGAGGACCGCATGTTCTCCATCACCGGCATGGATCGCAACGGCCGCACCGGCGTCTCCTGGCCCGATCTCCAGGATCTGCGCAAGAACAGCACCCTGTTCGAGACCTTCCTTGCCGAGCACATCGGCGGCGCCACCCTCAACGTCGGCGAGCGCGCCGACCGCGCCACCGGCAGCGTGGTATCGTCGAACTACTTCGACGTTCTCGGCATCCGGCCCATACTCGGACGCACGTTTCAGCCCGCCGAAGACATCGGCCGCAACGCGCATCCCGTCACCGTAATCAGCTACGAGACGTGGAAACAGCGCTATCGCGGCGATCCCCACATCATCGGCAAAACCCAGATGCTCAACGGCGTGCGCCACACCATCATCGGCGTTACTCCCGCGGGGTTCTACGGCACGTTCGTGGGCTACTCGTTCGCCTTCTGGGTTCCCGCATCCATGGAGGAGGTGTTCGAAGGGGGCGGCTACAAGTTGGAAGATCGCGACGCCCGCTGGATCGAGGGATTCGCCATTCTCAAACCCGGCGTCGCCATCGGCCGGGCCCAGGCCGAAGTCTCCGCCATCGGCGCTCGCCTCGCGGCCGATTATCCGAACACCAATCGCGGCCGCGGCTTCAAGCTCTATCCGCTCTGGCAGAC
>DATGGM010000005.1:0-10338 GCA_035308525.1 Bryobacteraceae bacterium | reverse complement strand
GCCAGCCCTCCCGTTCTTCGTCTCCCACGGCCGGAACCACCAGCAGATCGCGCGCGCGGGTGGCCGCCACATACGCCACGCGCACGCCCTCGGCGAGTTCGCGGGCATGCTCGTGCTGCTCATTTTCGAGCAAATCCCACGGCGCGCCGCCCACCGCGCCCAGCAGGCGCGTCGCGCACAGATTACCGTCCACAAAACGTTCAGCCCCTTCGCGCGCCAGCTTGGCGGTCATATCGGCCAGAATCACCACTGGAAACTCGAGGCCCTTGGCGGCATGCACGGTCATCAGACGCACGCCATCGGAAGCTTCCTCGAGCACCGGCGCTTCGGTGGATTCCGCCTTCTCGGCCTGCGCCGCAAGTTCTTCCACAAAGCCGCGAAACGACAGGCCGCCGGTCATTTCAAAAGTGCGCGCCAGGTCGCAGACGCGGTAGACATTGGCCAGCGCCTGCGCGCCCGCGCGGCGCAGCGTGAATCCGGCGTGGGCGCGCGTGGCTTCCAGCAGCTCGTTGATGGAATCGGCCACCGGACGCCGGTTGCGCCGGCGATGCAGGTCCGCCAGAATGCCGAGCGCCTGGCGAATGAGTGCGAATTCCGCGGCCAGATCGTCCGGCAGACGGCGGAAGGGATGCAGCCGGCAGTTCAATTCCAGCCGGAAACGCAGCAGCAGATCGTCTGGAATAGCGAACAGTGAGCCGCGCAGCGTGCCGAAGACGGAGAGCTCATCGTCGGGCCATTCGATGGCCGCCAGCGCCGTGCGCACGGTTTCCACCTCTTCGCGGTGATAGAAAGACTTCGATCCCACCAGCAGGTGCGGGATGCCGCGCGCTTCGAGCGCCTGCGTATATTCGCGCGAGACGTCCGTCCCGTAATTCAGCAGGCGTCGAAAGAGCACGCAGATGTGCTTGGCCCGCAGCGGCACGCGCGCCCCATCACGGCCGCGCACTTGCCACGCGCTATCGTTAACCAGCCATTCGATATACCCCGCAATGACGGACGGCAGGCAGGCATCGATCTTGTCCTTCTTAATACGCTGCATGCCGTAAGGCGCGTAGGCCGGCAGAACCACCACGGCGGGCTGCCGGCCGTAAGCCGCCGTGTGCTGTTCGAGGGGCGCGTAACGCGCCTGGCCCGCATCGAGGTCACCGGTCATCTCGGGCGCGAATGCGGCATTCACCATCTGCTGGATGGGAGGAACCGCCCGAAAGCTCTGCGTCAGATGAATGCGCGTCACGCCGCGCGCGGCCAGGGTGGCGCATACTCTCTCATACAAGACCACGTCGGCACGGCGGAACTTGTAGATGGATTGCTTTGGATCGCCCACCACAAACAGCTTGCCGGCGGCTGGTGTAACTTTGAGCCAGTCGTTCTCCACGGGGTCGTCGGCCGAGAGCAGGATCAGGATTTCAGCCTGCAAGGGATCGGTATCCTGAAATTCGTCCACGAAGATGCGCGCGAAGCGAGCCTGTAAATAGTTCCGGACTTCCGGCTGGCCGCGGACCACGTCCCGGACCAACAGCAAGAGATCCAGAAAATCGAGCTTGCCCGCGCGCTTCTTGAGCTCCGTGTAGGCGCTCACCAGGTCCTGCATCTCTTCGTTCAGCGCCGCCGCGAAATCCGCTCCGGCATCCCGGCGAAAAGCTTCCAGGTCGCGAAGCAGCGCGTCGGCGGCATCCAGCACCTGCTGCCGCGAGACACCCGGCGCGAAGTTGCCGGAGCCCTTGCGGAAGTTGCGCGCGATATCCCGCGGCAGCTTCGACAGGCGCGCTTCGAGTGTATCTTCATCGCCCGGCCGGCTCACCAGATCCCGCAGCGGGCGCAGAGAGCGGACCAGATTGTCACCCTGGCGGGTACTCTGGCCGGCCAGAGACTCCAGTTCGCAGCACTTCACCATCAGGCTGTCGATGCGGGCGTGGCGGTCAAAGGATTCGCGCCGCCAGGGCATGTTGTGATCGCGCCATTCCACCAGCGCTTTGGCCGCTTGTTTCAGCGACTCGGCGGGCGGGCTGTCGGACTGCCAGGGGTCGCGCCAGGCGAGCCGCGCCAGCGCCCGGCGCAGCGTGGGAGACCCGGAATCCAACTTCTGTTGAAACCATCGATCGAAAGCGCGCGCCCGGTAGCGGTCGGCTTCCGGCTCGGTGAGTTCCTCGAAGGCCGGATCGATGCGCGCCTCTACGGGCCGCTCCCGCAGGATCTGCGCGCAGAAGCCGTGGATCGTGCCGATGGCCGCTTCTTCCAGGCGCTCCAGCGCGTCTTCCAGACACGCACGCTCGGCCCCATCAGGGCACTGCGCGCGCGCCTTGTCGAGTTCTTCGCGTAACCGGATTTTCAGTTCGCCCGCGGCCTTGTGCGTGAAGGTCACGGCCACGATCTGATGCACGGGAGTTCCCGCGGCCAGCACGCGCACGATGCGCCGGATCAGCTCGGACGTTTTTCCAGTGCCGGCGGAGGCCTCCACGATCAGGCTCTCGCCCAGCGAGGCGCGGATGCGCTCGCGCGCGGCGGCGTCGCTCGTTTGCGCAGCCGGGATCACGGGATGTTCCTCAGCGTCTGCAAAGCTTCGAGCGCATCCTGACGCTTCTTCCGGGTGCGGCTCTCTTCATTGGGACCGCACACGGGCGCATAATCGCAATATGTACAGGCGCCCTGCTGCGGGGCGGCCGGCAGAAATCCGCGATCGATTTCGCCGTCGATCAGCGACAGCACGTGCGTGAAGAAACGGCGATGTCCGGGCGTGACCTCGAAAAGGATCTCCTGGTAGCCGCCGCGCTGCGTGCAGTAGGACAGCCGGCTCACCTCGCAGGGCACGCCCAGGATCCGCTCGGCCGCCATGGCGTAAGCCAGCGGCTGCAGCATGACGCCGCCCGCGACGTACTTCGGCAGATCCTGCGGCGGCTTGCCGGTCTTGTGATCCGTTATGCGCAGCGTGCCGCGCGTGGAATGCCTTTCGATCAGGTCGATGGCGCCGCGCAGCCGCACACCATTATCGAGCACGGCCTCGGCGGCGGTGCTGGAGGGATCGCGCGCCCCTCCGGCTTCCAGACCAAAGCTGAATTCGAAATTCGTGGGTATCCAACCGCGATCTTCCGCCGCCACCTGGTCGATCCACCCGCGCAAATCCGTGCGCAAGTCTTCGATCTCGCTGCGCCAGACGCGCGGAATGGCCGGCGCCAAATCTTCTTCGTACCTGGCTGCCACGCTATCCAGCACGCTGTCGGCGAGCTGTGCGGCGCGCCCCGCATTCTGCGGCCGGATAGGCAGGAGTTGCGCGGACCGCAGCTCTCCAAACAATCGGAACTGCGTTTCGTGAAACAGCGCGCCCCGCGTGAGCGCGTCCAATTGCTCCAGCGCCACGCGCTCTTCGCGCGGGTGAAAGCGGTGGATAGCGTGCAGCAGAAACCGGTACGGACAGGCCGCGAAATGCTGCAAGGCCGATGGCGAATAGCTGCGGGCCGCCAGGCGCTGAGTGGCCAGTGCGGCGCGGGTAGCCGCATCCGGATCCACGATGCCGTCCGCGTACGACCAGGCCGGCCTCGCGCGGCGGGCGTAGGCGCGCAGCGAGCGCACCAGATGTTCGTTGGCGTCGATGAGGTAGCGGCCGGTGGCCCGCGCATCTGCCGCTGGCAGCGTAAAGGTGCGCCCCAGCGAGGCTAAATCGAATTCGGCGTCGTCGATGGCTTCCAGCGGCTCGACCGGCGCGGGCCAATCCAGGCGCGAAGGCGCCCCCTGGCGCGCGGTTTCCTCGAAGGTGCGCAGGTCCGGCAAACGGCCAAGCGCCGCGCGCACGATTTCGAGCGCATAAAACGACGGCACGCGCGGGCGCGATTCCACGGCATCCACGCGCGGATACGAAAATACCAGCTTGGCGCGCGCGGCCGCGCAGGCGATGTGCAGGCGGCGCCGCTCGGCGGCCACGCGATCGTCCTGCCGGCGCAGTCGCCGCGGGCTTAATTTCGCGCGGTGAACGTCCAACAGGATGGGATCTTCCCGCGGGCGGCTGGGGAACAAACCTTCGCACAATCCGGGGAGAAAGACCACGTCGAAGACGCGTCCGCGCGCCTCCTCGATGCCGGCGACGAAAACCCCGCCGTACCGGCGCAGAAGCGGTTCACGGCGCAGGGAGCGCAACCGGTCGCGCAGCACGCCGGAAACTTCGTCCAGGCCGACCGGCCCGACCTCCGCCATGGCTTGGAGCTCATCGAGCACCGAAACCACGGATTCGGGATGGCGCAGAGCGGCCCCGGCCAGGGCGCTCAGATGGTCGATCCAGTCTCCCCAGACGGCCTGCCTGGGCAGATCCGAGAGGCGATCGATCAGCGGCAGCGCAAAACTCTCCAGATTTTTGAGACGGGCAATTTCATTCTCGAGCTGCTGGCGGCGGCCCTCTTCCTTGGGATCCAGATCCGAAAGCCGCAGCCGGAACTCCGCCTCCAGACCGCGCAGCCGCCGCTGCCAGCGATCGCGCCCGCCGATGACGGCTGCGTCGACCAGCAGTTTCTCCCAATGCCGGGGCGTTTGCACCGTTCCGCCGATCACGGGCGCGTCATCGTCTTCCTTTTGGCCGGGCGCGGCGACAGGTGCGGCGCGGGTTTCCGTGCCTGGATACAGGTGCGCCAGCACTTCATCATCCGGCGGCGCGCTGTCGATGGGGGACGAATGACCAATGGGCGGCGCCTGCCCCAGCGACAGATATTCGGCGAACCGCGTGGCGGAGCAGCCCTCGCCCGCACAAGCGAGCAGCGCCAGAAAGGCGCGCCCGGAAGGATCGGGCCGTGCTACGCCGCGGCTGAAGTATGCCGGGACGCCGGCGCGCCGCAGCGCCTCTTCTACCAGCGGCTGGTAACGCTCGGGTGAATGCAGCAGAATCGCCATGCGGTCGAAGGCCAGGCCGTCCGCGGCCAGCTTGCGGATGCGGCGGGCGATTTCCACGCATTCGAGCGACTCGCCCGCGGCCGAGAAATATTGCAAGCTGTCGTCGGGCTCGCCGTCAGGGGACGCCGCCGGGGAGAAGAGCGATTGACGTACGCGGTCGAGAGTCGTCGACGGTACGGGCCTGTCCCCACCGCCCTGCTCCAGGCGCGCCTCGTAGATCGACGCCGCCCGTTCCAGCACCGCTTCCATCAATTCCCGGCGCAGCGCCGATTCCAGATCCACATCCAGCAAGACCACGGGCAGCCCCAGCAGGCGATGCTTTCCCTCTCGCGCCGCCTGGATGGCCTGCCGCAGCAGCAGCGCGAAATCGGCCATCGAAGCATCCGCCAGTTCCCGTTCAAACAAAGCTGCCATGCGCGCCAGATCGCTTCCGGCCAGGCCGGTGCCTTCGACCGCCTCCGGCCGCACATCTCCCTGGCGGAGTTCTGCAATGGACGCCGCCACCGCGCGCGCCAGGCCGGGAGTATCGGCCACCGGCTGGAAGTACGGGATGCCGTCCGCCTTCAGCTTATGGATGACGCGTGCCACCATGGCTTCCGCGCTCAAAGCGCTGAGCGGCGTCAGGCCCGCGCGGGCCCGCGGTGCTTCGGCAAGATCCACCGCCAGCCCGGTGAGGGTCGTGCGATGCACTCCAATGAAGCCGGTCTGGCATGCTGACCGCACAAAATCATCCGCGGCGCCGCGAGTATGGGCGATCACCAGGATTTCCGGGTAATCCCGCATGGATGCCAGAAACTCCGCCGCTCCATCGAGCAACACGGCGTAGGAGGCGGATTGGACCAGGCGGTGCACTAGACGCAGTGTATCAAGGCCTCCGGCAGCTTGCCCCGCGCCGGTCCTTTTCGCTACGCTCATGGCCATGCTCGTTCGAGAACTGCGGCAGCGCCCCGACTCCTGGCCGCGCTTCCGCCAGAACCGCGCAGCCTTTTCGTTGCCGTTTCACGCCTTGGAATGGATCCTGCAGTGGGCGGCTTATTATCTGAGCCGCTGGGCTCTGCTCGAAGTGCTGGAGTATCTGAGCATCCTCTCGGTACTGTTCGCGGTGGTCACCTACTTCTCCGAATCCGGCGACCGGCGCAAACAGAAGCACTATCAGGCTTGGCAGGTGATCAACACCGCGCAGGGCAAGGGCGGCAGCGGCGGACGCATCGAAGCGCTGCAGGAGCTGAATCTGGATCACGAGCCGCTCGTCGGCGTGAATGCGGCCGGCGCTTTCCTGCAAGGAATTCAATTACAGGGCGCAAATCTGCTGCGGGCCGACCTGGAGGCGGCCGACGTGCGCGACAGCGATCTGGAAGGTTGCGATCTGGAGTATGCCGATCTCCGGTCGGCCAACTTCCGGCAGGCGAATCTGCGTCGCGCCAAGCTCACGGGCGCCGATCTGCGGGACGCGGACCTGGCGAATGCCGACCTCGGTGGCGCGGACCTCAACGGCGTGAACCTGCAAGACGGCGACCTGAGCAATACGGACCTGCGCGCTATCCAATGGAAGAACATCAAGAGCATCGCGGCAGCCAACATCCACGGAGTGCGCAACGCTCCGGAAGGCTTCGTCGCGTGGGCGCTCGCCCACAAGGCCGTGGCTTCACCCTGATAACGCGGCTTGGCGACCTTGCAGGAAGCGCCGCACCACGGGATCGCGCTCCAGGCCGATCGCCATGTCATACGCGCGGCGCGCTTCCTCTGACGCGCCGGTCCGGGCCAACAATTCGGCGCGCGCCGCCCAATACGGTTGATATTCGGTGAGCCGCGCATCTTCCGAAAGCGTTTCGATGGCTTCCAGCGCCGCGCCGGCGCCGCGCACTTCAGCAATGGCTAAAGCGCGATTGATGGCCACCACCGGCGAACCGGTGATTTCCAAAAGCGCGTCGTAAAGATGCACTACCGCCGCCCAGTTGTCCTGTCCCGTGCGCCGCCGGTAAACGTGCGCGGACTGCAGTGCAGCTTCGATCTGGTACCGGCCGATCGCCCCCCGCGCCCCGGCTCGCCGCAACAGCGCTTCCGCCTGCTCGATCATGGGCCAGTCCCACTGTTCCATATCCTGCCGGGCGAACGGCACGTATTCGCCATCCTGGTTGCGCCGCGCTCGCCGCCGGGCTTCCGCATGCAGCATCAGGGCGAGCAGTCCCAGCGCCTCGGGTTCTTCGGGCAACAGTTGGGCCACCAGTCGGGACAGAAAGACTGCCTCTTCTGTCAGATCGCGACGGACGACGTCCGTCCCTCCGGCATCGGTCCAACCATCGGTGAAGGCGGCGTACACGGCGTCCAGGACCGACGCCAGCCGCCCGGGAAGCTCCTCCCGCTCCGGTATGCGAAACGGAATGCCCGCTTGCCGGATCTTCTCTTTGGCGCGCCCCAGCCGCTTTCCCATGGCGGCAGGCGACGTCAGGAACGCCGCGGCGATGGCCTTGGCATCCAGGCCCAGCACCACCTGCAGCATTAGCGGCGCGCGAATCCCGGCATCCATGGCCGGATGCGCGCAGGTGAACAGCAGCGCCAGACGCTGATCCGGGATGGCGGCCGTGCCGGCGGCGGCATCCAACCCTTCCGCCATTACCCTCAATTGCACGGCTGCCGTCTCGTCCCGATTCATCCCGCGCGCGGCATCGGTTACCCTGCGCCGCGCAACCGTCAGCAGCCAGGCCTCCGGGTTCGCCGGACACCCCTGCAGGGGCCATGACGAGAGCGCCGCGGCGAACGCTTCCGAGAGCGCGTCTTCGGCCGCGGCCACGTCCCGGGTACGCGCCGCCAGAAATGCCACCAGCTTGCCGTAGCTGCGCCGCGCGACTGCTTCCACCGCGTGGCGCGCCTGGTCGTCGTCGAATTTCAAGGCGCGTAACACAAGAAGACTTTCCCGTTGGCGAAAGCCCGCGATCGGGTCAGTTTGAAGTTCAGTTTCTCCTGGATGCCGTCGAACATCGTCCGCCCTCCGCCCAAAGCGATGGGATTCACGACCAACTGATATTCGTCGATCAAGCCCTTCGGCGCCAGTTGTGAAATAATGCTGCCGCTGCCCATGATGACCATGCCCGGCCCGGATTCATCCTTCAGTTCTCGAACAGCCGCCGCCGGGTCGCTCTTAATCAGCCGGGTGTTGTTCCATGCCGCCCGGTCCATGGTTCTCGAAAATACGATTTTCGGCATCCGGTTCATCCCTTCAGCCACTACGGGATTATTCTTGGCCGCCACGGGCGTTGGCCAATAGCCGGCCATGAGATCGTAGGTGACTCTGCCGAACAATAACTCGCCGTCGCCGCTGGCATTGCCCGCGACGAACTCACTCCACTCTTTGTCCTGGCTGTTCATATGCGCCCAGCTCATATCGCCGCTCGGGTCCACGAAATAGCCATCCAGCGACACGTTATTGAAGACAATTAGTTTCCGCATGTTCTTCACCTTTCGCATGGGCCCCCGTTCATGCGGGATTCAGGAATTCGCTCATGTCCCTGGTCAGCAGCGTGCCCTCCATCACGGGACGCACCTCGACGATGCCGTGCAGGGCGGTCGGCGACCGGGCCGCCCACGAAATGGCGGCATCCAGGTCGGGCACCTCGATGATGTGGAAGCCTCCCAACTGCTCCTTTGAGTCGGCGTACGGGCCATCCAGCACCTGGGTCTTATCGTTCACTACCCGCACTGTGGTGGCCGAAGACGTGGGCCGCAGTCCACTGCTGCTGCGTAGTACGCCCGCCTTCGTCATCGCCTCCATGTAGGCCCGATAGGCTCCCAGCCAGTGTTCCTGCTCGGCCCTGGTCAGCACCGGCCAACCTGATTCGTTCACGTAGTCCATCAGAATGTATTGCATTTTGGAACCTCCACTAACATGTCGCTCGAACACCCCGAGATTTGGACACGGCGCCTAAATTTTCTTTTCGCTGAACTCCACGTACGTGAACGTCTCCGGAATATGCGAGTCGTAATGTCCGTGACGGTTCCAGGTCCAGCCGGCGCTGGGCTCCAGCTTGCGCCCCGCGCGATCGAACTGCTGGAAGCGCGAACAGTCGATGCGCCAGATGTCGCCGTGGCGCGGCGGCAGTGCGCGCCCGTCCGCCAACCCGCGCAATCCTTCCCAGGGCAGCGCCAGCTCCACCGACCAGCCCGGCGGAGCTACTTTCACCGCGTGCCGCAGCCCCGGATAATCCCAATCCAGGAAGCCCCAGCGCTCGCCGCGCGGATGCACGTGCCCGCCCACCCCGTCGAGCACCATCGTCCGCTGCGTGGCGGGATCGAACTCCGGCCGCCCAAAATACGGACTACCTTGCACCAGCGCGTCCTTCCAGATCCAGAAGACCTCGTAGATCGTATTGAGCGGGTTGATCTCGAATTCGTAGTAGGCATCCTGTCCGGCAATAAAAACTTCTACGTCATTGTCTTCGTAGATGCGCGAATCGCGTTCGGTCAGGTAGCCGCGCACGTCCGGCTCCTCAGCCGTGAAGCCGAAGTACAGGCACTCGTCGTCCCACAGCATGGCGACGCGCGTGTCGAACCAGGCCGGCTCGCCGGTGATGATGTCCACGAACGGCTGCGACTTTGGCGCCATGCGCCACGACGGCTCGTCGAGCTTGCCATCCACCAGGATCGGCCCCGCTGTCCGGTAACAGGCGTAGTGTGCCAGGGCAGTCTGCATAGCTCCCCTTTTAGCATGCCGCTTGACTCCGGCCGTGCGCTTGCACTATTGTAGGTAATCTACTATTGTAGATGCGCAAACCATGAGCAAACCAAGCAACCTGATCCAGGGCGCGTTGGACGTCCTGATTCTGAAAACCCTCTCGCTCGAGCCCAAGCATGGGTGGGCGATTGCGCGGCGCATCCAGCAGGTCTCGGGCGACGTGCTGCAAATCCCGCAAGGGTCGCTTTACCCCGCCCTCCACCGTCTGGAGCATCAGGGTTGGATCCGCGCCGAATGGTGCGATACAGATGCCGGACGGCATGCCAAATTCTATGCGCTCACGCGTTCCGGGCGCGCGCGGCTGGCAGCCGAGCTCAAGAGCTGGGACCGCTTGTCGTCGGCCGTGGGGCTGGTCCTGCGGGAAGCGGAGTAGCCCGCCATGCGCTGGTTTCGCATCATACAAATGCGAGTGCGATCATTGCTCGGCCGCCCGCGGCTCGAAGACCAGCTGGCCGATGAGCTGCGCTTCCACCTGGAAGAACACGTCCGCGAGAACCTGGCGTCCGGTATGCCGCCGGAGGCCGCCCGCCGCGCGGCCCTCGCGGAGATTGGCGGTCTCGACCAGGTAAAGGACGCCTGCCGCGATTCGCGCGGCGTCACGGTTTTTGAAAATGCGGTGCGCGACCTGCGCTACGCCTGGCGCGTGCTTACGAGGACGCCCGCGTTCATGGCCGTCGCGATTCTCTCGCTGGCCCTGAGCATCGGCGCCAACACCTCCATTTTCTCGTTTCTGAATG
>DATGGM010000004.1:0-12309 GCA_035308525.1 Bryobacteraceae bacterium | reverse complement strand
CGCGGAGTTATAACCCGTGGCGCCGCTGATCACCACGTTGTCGGTTCCATAATACTGGACCGTGGTGCCGGTGATGGCCTGCGCCGCCCCGCCGACAGTCAAGGTGCCGGTGAAGAGCCCGGTGAAGGTAAACGTGCAAGTGATGTGGCCGCCCTTGCCGCCGCCCGAACAATTCTCCTGCGTCGAACTGGTTGAGAAGGTGGCGTTGATCGCCGTGCTCCCATCGGTGGAGAGAAACGTCAGGCTTGTGCCGGATATCGTAAGTGTTCCTGCCGGCGCCGCTACCGGCGTACCGCCGCCCAGCGAACCTCCCGAATTCACTAGACCGCCCTGATCCGCGAACGCCAGCGGCAGGCAGATGGCAAGACACACAATTCCCCGGACAATATTCTTCACTGAGTTCACCCTCGAAAAAGATTATCACTCTTAGAAACGGAATCACCAGTTAAATGGCGAAAACGAGTATCATTTGAGTAAGGTTGAGTACCGCACCCTGTTGAATTTTTCTACACTCTCAGTGTAGGCTGGATGATAGCGGTGGAGTTCGCTTAACGCCGTCCTGCGCGGCCAATGACTCCTACAGTGACTTTGCTGTGGGAGGCCCCGTTCAATCCCCTCCTGAAGCAAATCACTCTGAAGCCTGATAAGGGAGGCCCGCAATGGAAAGAGTGTGGTTTGTAGCGGCTCTGTGGCTGTTTCTGGCGCTGGTCGCCGTGCTCGCTGCCAACTGGCTGCGAATCTCCACGGCCCTCTCCGAAATCGTAGTAGGTACGGTCGCGCAGCTGGTCATTGGCGCCGTGGCCGGCGTCAGCGCGCTGGGAGCCAAGGCCGAGTGGATTACCTTCCTGGCCGGCACCGGCGCCATTGTGCTCACCTTCCTCGCCGGCGCCGAGCTGGACCCCGCGGTCTTCCGCGCCAAGTGGAGGGAGTCCACCGCCGTAGGCCTGGTCGGATTTTTCTGCCCGTTCTTCGGCGCCGCTCTGGTGGCTCATTTCATCGTGGGCTGGCCGTGGCGCCCGAGCTGGCTCGCCGGAGTGGCGCTGTCCACCACATCCGTCGCGGTCGTCTACGCCGTCATGCTGGAGCTCGGCTTTAATCGCACCACCTTCGGTAAAGCCATCCTGGCCGCTTGCTTCATCAATGATCTGGGCACCGTGATCGCCCTTGGCTTGATCTTTTCCCCGTTCACCATCCGTACCCTGATCTTTCTTGCCGCGGCTCTCGTGATCCTGGTGGCCCTGCCCTTCGTCACCCAGTGGGTCTTTCAGCGCTACGGCGGGCGCGTCTCGGAACTCGAAACCAAGTACCTCCTCTTCCTGCTCTTCGGACTCGGTGGACTGGCCGTCTGGTCCGGCAGCGAAGCCGTCCTGCCCGCTTACATCATTGGCATGGTCCTCGCCGGCACCGTCGGCAAAGACCACTTCCTGATCCGCCGCCTGCGCACCCTGACGTTCGGCCTGCTCACGCCTTTCTACTTCATTCGCGCCGGCAGCTTTGTCTCCGTGCCCGCGCTGGCGGCTGCGCCGCTCATCTTCGTGGCCCTGTTCTTTGCGAAAATGGGTTCGAAGCTGATCGGCCTGTTGCCCACGGTGCGCGCGTTCGGCTACCAGGGGCGCGAAGGAGTCTATTACTCTCTCATGATGTCCACCGGGCTTACCTTCGGCACCATCTCCGCCCTGTTTGGACTCAATCACGGCATCATCGGCCAGCGCCAGTATTCCCACCTGGTCGCCACCGTCATCGGCAGCGCCGTGATTCCCACCGCCATCGCCAACGCCCTGTTCATGCCGCATCACCTGTTGCCCGGAAAAGAACGGGAGCTCAAGGAAGCCGCATTCGGCGAGCCGGTAGGAGACCTGGATGCATGACACGGAAGGAGACCCATACGGTTGGACAAGTATCTGGTAGTGCTGGCCGGCGCCGGCCTCGGCGGACTGGTCCGCTATATCGCCGGAACCGCAATCATGTCGAAATACGGCGGGCGCTTCCCGCTGGGTACTTTCGTCATCAATGTCACCGGCTCGTTCCTCATCGGCGTCCTCATGACGCTGCTGACGGAGCGGCTCCATCCCCATCCCAACTGGCGTCTGTTTCTGGTTGTGGGAATCCTGGGAGGATACACCACGTTCTCGAGCTTCGAGTACGAGACGTATCAGGCCATGCGCGATGGCGAGCGCTGGATGGGCTTGTTTTATCTGCTGGGCAGCGTGGCCATCGGCTATCTCGGTGTGTGGCTGGGCGCGTTGCTTGCCGCCCGCCGCTAGCATCGCACAAACCGGGGCGCGGACTGGAGAGCACATGCTGACCAAAGGTCCCGCCAAGAAAGTCACCATCTTCATCAACGAAGATACCCAGCACCATATGACCGCCCTGCATGACTCCATCATGACCTTCCTCATGCACAAGGGAGTCTCCGGCGCCACCGCCACCCGCGCCTACTCCGGCTTTGGCTCGCATCAACTGATGCACACTCCTAAGGTCGAGGTCCTGGCGCAGCACCTGCCCATCCGCATCGAGTTCATCGAAACGGCCGAAAAGGTCGAAGAGGTTTTACCGACTCTATACGAAATGGTGAGCGACGGGCTGATCGAGGTGCAGGACACCACAGTCGTGCGGTTCGCGCATAAGTCCACCCGGCCCGAACCCCACCCGCCGCACCAACACAAGCAGGCGCCCGCCACATTGCTGCGCGTCTTCCTGGGCGAAGCCGACAAGTGGCATGGCGAGCCGCTTTACGACGCCATCGTCAACAAGCTGCGCATGATCGACATCGCCGGCGCCACCGTGTATCGCGGCATTCTGGGTTACGGCGCCAAGGGACATCAGCATAAGAAAAGCTTCTTCCATCCCATGCGCGACCTGCCCATCATGATCTCCGTGATCGACTCTCCCGAAAAGATCGCTGCGGCCGCGGAAGCGATCGAAGAGATGCTCGAAGACGGCCTGATCGTGACTTCCAGCGTGGATATGGTCAGGCTGGTGCGCGGCAAAGCCGCCCCGGAGGTATCCGATGCTGCCGGAACAACTCGCTAAACTCCTGAGAATCCACCTCAAGGAATCCGACCGCGGCGGCGGCCGGCCTCTATATAAAGCCATCGTGGATAAGTGCCGCGAGATGAAGATCGCCGGCGCCACTGTCTTCCGCGGCCTGGAAGGCTATGGCGAGACCGCCGCAATGCACAAGTCCCACCTCATCCGCCACGACCAGCCCATCGTGATTACCATCGTCGACTCCGCCGAAAACGTGGCCCGCCTCGTTCCGGTCGTGGAACAGATGATGGACACCGGCCTGCTGGCCCTTTCCGACGTGCGCGCGCTGCGCGTGCAGAAGCAGAAACTACCATGACGGCATGCGAAAATTAGCCCTGGCGAGCGCGACTACCAGGTCCGCATGAAAGACTTCGACCTTTGGAAGAACGGCCCCAGCACCCCCGCCGAATACCATAAACCCGGCTACGTCGCGCCCGAGGTGATCGACGGCATTGCCCGCTGGATCGCTGCTCCATCCCGCTGATCTGCTGCTAGTCTGGAATCAGATACTATGCACGTTGTTATGGCCATGGCCTTCCTCGCCGTCTCCACGCCGTCGGCCGTTGTCCTCAAGCCCGTCTCCAACATGTACGCCCAGCCGGATGACGCCACCGAAGTCGTATCGCAGGCCATCTACGCCACCACCGTCGCCGTGATTGACGAGCAGCCCGGCTGGCTGCACGTGCGCACCGCCGATGCCTATACTGGTTGGATCCCGGCCCCCGATACGCGCCGCCCCTCCGCCACTGAAAAGCCGTACGCCTCCGGCGGCCGCGTCGCCCAAATCGAGAGCCTCTTCGCCAACATTTATCACGAGCCCAACGTCACCAAACGACGGCCCTTGCTCAACGTGCCGTTTGAGACCCGCCTGGAAGTCATCGCCGAGCCTCCCGACGATCCCCGCTGGCTCGAAGTGCGTCTGCCCGACGATCGCTCCGGCTGGCTCCAGCGCGGCGACGCCACCCTCGACCCGCACCCCCTGTCGATCGACCGGGCCATCGAACTGAGCCGCCGCTTCCTGGGCTTGCCCTACACCTGGGGCGGCACCTCCAGCTTCGGTTACGACTGCTCCGGTTTCACCCAGATGCTTTGCCGCCGCCGTGGCATCGTGATGCCCCGCGACGCGGATCTGCAGGCCGCCTGGAACGGTGTGGTCCCCGTCAAGCCCGACGAATTGAGGCCCGGCGACCTGCTGTTCTTCGGCAGCGCCGCCGATCACATCACCCACACCGGCATGTACATCGGCGATGGCGCATTCATCAACGCCACCACCTGGGTTCACCCCGTCATCCAGATCTGCGCCCTCAGCGATCCGCACTGGAGCCGCTTACTGGTCGCCTGCCGGAGGCTCAAATGAAGGTGACGGTGATCGGCGCCGGACGCATGGGATCCGCTCTCGCGACGGCGCTGTTCCATAAGGGAATTGCGGCGACGGTCTGGAACCGGACCGCGTCGAAGACGGAGGCTCTCTCAAAACTGGGGTTGAGCGTTGCTCACGGTATCCCGGACGCTATTCGGGAAGCCGATGTCGTGATCGTCAATATCAGGGATTACAGTTCGACCCGGCAGCTGTTGGAGCAGCCTGATATCGAAATGGCGCTCCGCGGCAGGATCGTCGTGCAACTGAGCAGCGGTACGCCCAAAGAAGCCAGGGAAATGGACTCCTGGGCCCGCCGATGCGGAATATCGTATCTTGACGGCGCCATTCTGGGCAGTCCGAACGGAATCGGAACATCCGCCTGCACCATCTTCTATTCCGGGCCGGAGGAAGTCTTCAACCGCGCGAAGCCGGTTCTGACGGCGTTTGGCGACAGGACGGTGTTCGTAGGGCATGAAATCGGTCATGCCTCGGCGTTCGATGTTGCGGTCCTCACTTTCGCGGTCAGTGCCATGCTGGGCTTTCTCCAGGGCCAGGTTGTTTGGGAGAGTGAAAACCTGCCTGCCGGAGGATTTCTGGAGACCATCAAGGGGCTGATGCCAACCATGGAATTAATCTTCACCGACATGTCACGGAGAGTTTCGTCAAAGGATTACGCCGGCGATCAAGCTTCGCTCGAAGCGTATTCCGTGGTCACCAGGCAGCTTGTAAGCTGGTGCCAGGATCGAGGTTCGGACCACACGATTCCCGATGCGTACGTTAATCTCATGGAGCGGGCCATCCAGGCGGGCAAAAGTCAGGCTGATTTCGCATGCCTGTTCGAGATTCTGTCCGCCCACGCTAGAATCGCAAGAAACGAATGAATCGCCGACATTTCTTCGTAGCCCAGGCCGGATGGCCCGCGCTTCTGGCGGCCGCCGCGCCGCGCGGAACGATCCACGCCGAGATCAAGCGCCTGAAGCTGCGCCACACCTGGACCACCACCATGTCGTCCAGCGACTACCGCGACACGCTTCACGTGGCCTATACCAACGGCGGCATCACCGGCCGCGGGGAGGGCGCCCCCATCGTGCGATATAAGGAGAACGCCGAAGGCGCCGGGCGCGCCGTGGAGTCCGTGCGCGACCTGCTGGCCGCCGCCGATCCATGGCAATTCTCCAAAATCATGCAGCAGGTGTTCGCGCGCGTGGAAGGCGAATGGGCCGGTAAGGCCGCCATCGATATCGCCCTGATGGACTGGATCGGCCAGAAGCTCGGCGTGCCCCTTTATCGCTACTTCGGCCTCGATCCGCGCGATACACCCGTCACCACCTTCTCCATCGGCATCGACAACCCCGAAACCACCCGCCGGAAGGTGGCCGAGGCCGCTGATTTTCCGGTCCTCAAAATCAAGGTCGGGCTCGACACCGACGAAGCCACCATCGCCGCCGTGCGCGCCGCCACCTCGAAACCCCTGCGCGTGGATGCCAACGAAGGCTGGAAAGACAAGGAAGTCGCCGTCCGCAAGATCGACTGGCTCGCCGGGCAGGGCGTCGAATTCGTGGAGCAGCCCATGCCCGCCGAAATGCTGGACGAGATGCACTGGGTGCACTCCCGCGTGCACCTGCCCCTCATCGCCGACGAAGCCTGCCGCCACGCCTCCGACATCCCCAAACTGGTGGGCGCCTTCGATGGCGTCAACGTCAAGCTCGATAAAGCCGGCGGCATCCTGGAAGTCCACCGCATGATCCAGGTGGCTAAATCGCTTGGATTGAAAACCATGTTGGGCTGCATGGTGTCGAGCTCCGTGTCCGTCACGGCCGCCGCGCACCTTTCGCCCCTGGTGGACTACGCCGACCTGGATGGCAATCTTCTGATCGCCAATGATCCTTTCACCGGCGTGCGCGTGGAGAAGGGAAAACTGATTCTGCCGGATCGCCCGGGCCTGGGACTGCGCCCGGCCTGAACCCGCTTACGCCATCCCCGCCGCGCCCGCCTTTCGCGATGCGTCCGTGTAGTAGAACACCAGGTAGGCCAGCCCCACGCCCAGTGGAATCAGCCCGAGCAACGCCACGCCCGGCGGCATCCCGTGCGCATGCAGCACCTGGTCTTTCTCCACGATCTGCCTGGCCTGGTCGAGCGGAATGCTGAGCGCGTTGCTCACGTTCTGGGCGCTCCACGCCATCTGCTCGGCCGATTCCGGACGCTGCGACGCCGCCGACAGCCCCAACAGGCAAACCATCAGCGCCGCGCCGCTGAAGCTCCAGATCAGTCCCCGCAACAGGTACACCCGCGGCGACCAGGGCGCCGGCCCGCGCCCCATCGGGATGTCGGTTCCCTTTTCCAGCGCGGCCAGGCGTTCCTGGTGCAGCATCTGCTGGTTGCGATGACGCAGAAGTAACAGCGTCAGCATCAAAACCAAAACTCCAAACATGAAAACGCTGATGATGGCCGCTTGAGCTGCTCCCATACTTTCTTCTCCTCGCTGATTGAGACTGGCGTTTTCCTCCCAATGTTTCGAAACATGCGCGCCGTTTCCTGTGGTCTAAATAAAGCTATGGCGGAAGATTTCGAGCGGATTGTCCGCGAGTATCAGGACAGAATCTTCCGCCTGGCCTTCTCCATGCTTGGAAACCGCGCCGCCGCCGAAGAAACTGCCCAGGACGTGCTGGTCCGCGCGTGGCGCGGCCTCCCCGGCTTTCGCGCCGAATCCTCCCTTTCCACCTGGATCTACGCCATCACCCGCAACGTCTGCTTGACCGCTCTTCGCCGCCATGAGATTTCCGCCTACTCTCTGGAAGAACCGGCCGCGCAGCGCGCCGCCGAGCGCCATGCCTTCGCCGGCTGGGCCGTCGCGGATTCCCCGGATGCCGCCGCCCTGCTCGAACGTTTGCCCGCCAGATACCGCCAGGTGGTGGCGCTCTTCTATATGCAGGAGAAGTCGTATGATGAGGTAGCCTCCATGCTTGGCATGCCCATCGGCACCGTGAAAACGTACCTGTTTCGCGCGCGCCAGAGCCTGGCCGAAGAGTTGGCCCAGGAGCGCGTCCCGAAAGGAGAAGCATAATGGCTTGCCCGGAATTCCAGGACCTGCTGCGCGATCGCGCCGACGGCCACGCCGCGCATTGTGAGCACTGCCGCGCCCTGCTCGATGCGTTCGCCGACGTGGATACTGCGTTCGAAACCGCTTTCGGCGATATCTCCGCGCCCCCCACCCTGGCCCCCGCCGTGCGCGCCCGCATCGCCCGCGAGATCCGTATTCCCCGCCCATCCATGCTCCCCGAAGTGCTGGACTTCATCGGTTGGGCCGCCGTCCTGGCCCTGGCCGCCCTCATCGTCCCGCATCTGCTGCTGAGCCTGGGCGCGGTGCTTTAGATCCGCGGTGCTTTAGATCCGCGGTGCTTTAGCCCCCTTGACAGGAGTCCGGCGCCGCGTTATATAGGTAGTATGTCTACGGTAGACGATCCACCTGATCGGCTCGAATTCCTGCAAGGCACCCTGGAAGTCCTGATCCTGCGCAGCCTCCAGATCGGACCCAACCACGCCTACGGCATTACCCGCTTCCTGGAGGAGCAATCCGGCGACGAATTTGTCGTCGATAACGGATCGCTCTACCCCGCCCTGCAGCGCCTCCTGCAGCGCGACTGGATTGCGCCGCAATGGAAGACGTCCCCTAACGGCCGCCGCGCCCGGTATTACCGGCTCACTCCGGCAGGCCGCAAACAACTGGCCGCCGCCGCCTCCAAATGGCAGCGCTTCGCCGCCGCCATGGGCCGCGTGCTGGCCGACGAGGTTTAATCGTGCGCGCCTGGTGGTCGAAACTTCGTGCCGCATTCCGCCGGCGGCGCGGCCTCGCGGAAGATCTCCACGATGAGCTCGCCGCCCAATTGGAATTCGAAATCGAAGAGAACCTCTTCCGCGGCATGTCTCCCGATGAGGCCCGCGCCGCCGCCCGCCGCCGCGTCGGCAACCTTACCGGCATTCAGGAGCGCGCCCGCGACGCCTGGACCTTTACCGCCCTCGAAACCGTCGCCCGAGACCTGCGCTACGGCCTGCGCGCCCTTCGCCGCTCGCCCGGCTTTGCGCTGGTCGTGATTCTCACCCTCGCGCTGGGCATCGGCGCCAACACCGCCATCTTCAGCGTGGTGAATACCGTCCTGCTGCGGCCGCTTCCCTACCCCGCTGCCGAACGCCTGGTCTGGCTCGGCGAGTCCGATCCCAAGGCCGAGGGCATCAGCGTCACCTGGGTGAACTACCGGCGCTGGCGCGCTGAAAACCATAGCTTCGAAGAGATGGCCGGCTTCCATACCGCGCACTTCACGCTGACCGGACGCGGCGATGCCCTGCTCACCCGCGCCGGCGTGGTCACCAGCGGCTTCTTCGGCCTGCTGGGCGCGAAGCCCCTGCTGGGCCGCGTCTTCGGTGAAGCTGACGACCGCCCGGGCGCCCCCCTGACCGCCGTGCTGGGCTACCAGTTCTGGCTCGACAAACTGGGCGGCGACGCTCACGTAATCGGCACGGCTTTAGCCTTGAACGGCCAGCCTTACGAAATAGTCGGCGTGCTGCCGCCCCGGCTTCATTTCTTTGAACAACCCATCGACTTCTACCTGCCCCTCTACCGCATAGAAGGCGAAGTCACCGATCGCGGCCACCATGGCTCCATGCGCCTCATCGCGCGCCTGAAGCCCGGCGTAACCTTGACGTCCGCCGTCGCCGACCTGGATCTCATCATGCGCCGTCTGGCCGAATCCGACCCTGGACCGGAAAGCCGGCACCGCGCCACCGGCGTCTTCCTGACGGATTACCAGACCCACGATGTCCGCCCCACCCTCCTGATCCTCCTGGCGGCTGTGGGACTGGTGCTCATCATCGCCTGCGCCAACGTGGCCAGCATTCTGTTGGCCCGCAGCACCGCGCGCTCGCGCGAGATGGCCGTCCGCGCCGCCATCGGCGCCGGCCGCGCCCGCCTCGTCAGACAGTTGCTCACCGAGAACCTGCTGCTCGCCGGACTGGGCGGCCTCGCCGGCGGTCTGCTCGCGCAGTGGGGCTCCCGCGCCCTGATTCAAATGGGACCGCGCGACATTCCCCGCCTCGCCGAAACCACCTTCGATTGGCGCGTGCTGCTGTTCGCCTTGTCCGTCACCCTCGCCGTTGGATTGTTTACCGGCCTGGCCCCCGTATTCGCGGCCGGCCGGCGCGACCTCGTGTCCGCCTTGAAAGACAGCTCCCGCTCCGCCACCGGACGCGGCGGCCAGGCCTCCCGCGGCGCTCTGGTAGTCGCCGAGATCGCCATCACCCTGGTATTGGCCTTCGCCGCCGGACTGCTGCTGCGCAACCTGATCGTGGCCCAGACCGCCAGTCCCGGCTACGACCCCGAACACGTGCTGGCCCTTGAGCTGGTGCTGCCTTCGTCCAGCTACCGCGGTCCCCAGGCCATCCACAATTTCCACGATCAGCTGGAGCAGCAGCTCCACATCCTGCCCGGCGTCACCGCGGTTGGTTCCGTGAATTGCCCGCCCTCCGTCGGCGATTGCGGCGACTGGTTTTACTCCGTCCTCGACCGGCCCGCGCCCCAGCCCTCCGAAGTTCCCATCACGCTCTTCAACACCGCCGACAACGATTACTTCAGCGTGATGCGCATTCCGCTGCGCCAGGGCCATGCCTTCACCGCTCACGACCCGCCGGGCGCCGCCATCGTCAATGAAGCTTTCGCCCGCAAATGGTGGCCGAATAGATCCGCCGTCGGCGGCCGTATCAAGTGGGGCGGTCCCTACCGCGACGGCCCTGTCTACCAGATCATCGGCGTGGTGGGCGACGTCTCCCAGATGGGCCTCGGCACCGAACCTTACCCCGAAGTCTACCTGCCCTTCTCGCAGTCGGCGGGGGAAGCCATAGTGCTGATGATTCGCGCCGGCGGCGATGTGCGGACGCTCGCGCCCGCCGTGCGCCGCCAGGTCGCGGCCCTCGACCGCAATCTCCCCATACAGAGCCTGCGCCCCTTCACCAGCACCGTGGCCGCCTCGCTCGCCGGGCGCCGCTTCAGCACGGTGCTGCTGGTCTTATTTGCCGGCCTCGCCTTGACCCTCGCCGCCGTCGGCATCTACGGTCTGCTGAACTATTGGGTGCGCGTCCGCGAGGACCAGATCGCCATTCGCATGGCGCTGGGAGCGCCCCGGCTGGTCATTATGCGCTGGGCCGGAGCGCAAGCATTGCGCCTGTCCCTGATCGGCACCGGCATCGGCATGCTGGCAGGATGGGCCGCCGCGCGCTGGCTGGCGGACCTGGTCTTCGGAATCCAGGCCCACAACCTCGCCACTCTAGCCGGAGCCGCCGCCGCCGTAGTAGCCATCGCCATGCTGGCCGCCGCCCTCCCCGTCTGGCGCGCCACCCAGGTCGACCCGGCAAACAAACTTCACCACGCTTAGTCTTATCTGCGTTTATCTGCGGCTATCTGCGGCCAAAAATGCTTTTCGTAGGACCCCGCAAATAGTAACGCGATCCGCCGCCCCCACGCCTATAATGGATTATCGCTTCAGGTCTCGTGGAACGCTGGATCCTCTTATCAATCCTATGCGGCACGCTGCTGCACGCCGCCGAGCCTCGCCTGCAGCCCGTCACCGTTTGTGAAGTGCTCCAGGATCTGGCCGCCTACGACGGCAAAGTGGTCGCCATCGTCGGACGCTTTTCCTTCCGCCAGAGCGGCCGCTGGCTCGGCGAGCAGAAATGCGCCAAAAAGCTGGTCACCGGAGATCAGGAGTGGCCCAACGCCTTCTGGATCGCCTATGAGCCGTCCACTGCCCCCAAACCGCCCGCGGTGCTCACCGTCGATGCGGCGCTCCTCGCACAAAAGCTGCGCGAAGTGAAGCTCGCAACTTCCCTGAGCAGGCTCCGCTTCGGCAGTACGGATTACGATAATTGGGCTTTAGTCTACGGGCGCGTCGAAACCCGCAAGGACCTTTTGCTGACGACTCCCGGCGGAACCCGCAAAAACGGCTTCGGAGTCGGAAACTCCTCTCCCGCCCGCCTCGTCTGTCACGGCGAAGCCGAGATAGTGTTTCTTAACGAATAAATCTTACGACGCGCGCTTGGCGGTGAATTCCTGCGGCGGCTGATCGCCTCCGTCGCGTGCCCTGGTGAACTTGATCTCATCGCCCGAAACGATCCCTTTATATAGGAGCTTGACCGTGTTGCCGTTGAACTCCAGCGTCTGGGTGAACGAGATCTGGTTGCCGTCGATCTTGCCGTCGGAGATGTCCGCATCTCCGCGCGGTGAACTCACGGAGCCGGTCAGCGTATTGCCGTCCACCTTGAATGTGAAGGTCGCCTCGCGTGTCTGTCCGCCGCGGCCGGGCACTTGAGCTGTCCATTTGCCGGTGACATCTGCAGCTAGGGCCGTCAGTGCGAGTAAGCCCAGTAGTAAGCCTGTTGTCAGTATTCTGCGCATGAAGCAAGGGCGTCGCCGGTGACCGCAAAGTTACCCGGAGCCGAGGTATTACAATCTCTTAACAGGTAACGGTGAGTGGTTTGTGATCGTCGTTGCTTGTGAGGCATCTGCCGACTTTGCCCAGGTATTATTTCCCCCTCTTGCTGACCCTGACAGGCGCCGGAGCGCTCTTTGCGCAGAGCGGCTACGTAAAATCCGCGAACCAGCCGATTCCAGGAGCTACCGTTACTGTCACCACCGGTGGTGTGAAACTGACCACCACCACGGACCCCGCCGGTCACTATGCGCTCTCCGTGCCGCCCGCCGGCGAATGCACCATCGGAGTTCAGATGTTCGGCTTCCAGCCCGCCACTAAAAAGTCCACCTGCGCCCAGGACGAGAAAATCGACTTCACCCTGCAATTGCAGGAATCGCCCATGGCCGCGCGCCTTGGGCGCGCCAACGGCGCGGGAGCCGCCAATCAGTTCGAAACTCAATT
>DATGGM010000003.1:0-25347 GCA_035308525.1 Bryobacteraceae bacterium | reverse complement strand
CGTCGTCCGGCAGGCGCAACCGGCTGTACAGAGTGCCCAGAATCCGGCCGGCTGCCAGGGTCTCCGTGGACGCAGCCGGGCGCTCCAGTGGCAGCGGCGCCTCCGGGTAGAGCTCCGGGGAAGGCGGGGCGGTATCCGGCCAGAAGACCTCGCCCGCCGCGCATACCGTTGCATCGGGGCGCCGCGCCTCCACCCGGTCGCCCGCGAGTTCCACCGTCACCTCGTCTCCCGCGTAAACCGGCTCGCGAAAGCTGACGCGCATGCCGCCGCGCGCCAGCCAGTCCGCGCCGAAGCGGCGCACGACGGGGACGGTGAGATAGCCGTAGACGGTCACTCCGGGAACCAACCCGCCGCGAAAACCATACGCCGCCGCGACCCGGTCGTCATGAATGCGATTCTCGGAATCCACCGCCGTATTGCGGGCGCGAACGCTATAGGTATCCACTGCCTGGCGTATCCTAACACGGGTGGGACTACCCTTGACGCGGATGGTCATTTAGTTGAAGATGGGTCGGATAGGTGGGGAACCTGCCCTATCAGGCGACTGAGGCGGAGTTGCGGAGCTGGTTCGCGCAGGCCGGCATTTCCGTAGACCGTGACGCTGATGCGCGACCGGTTTTCGGGTGAAGCCCGCGGGTTCGGCTTCGTCGAACTGCCGGACGCCGATGCGGACCGGGCGGTTCAGTCCTTGAACGGGAAAGACTTCCTGGGCCGGGATCTGGTGGTGAATGAAGCGCGCCCCTTGCGGGAGGGCGGCGGCAGGGGACGGCCCGGAGGCGGCCAGCGGCGCCAATAGCGGCGTTTAAGGGCGCCGGGCAGCCAGCACGCCGAGCGCGATGGAGTTCACCTTGGTTTCGGGCGTCTCCGCGCGCGAGAGTAGCACCAGGGGCACGCGCGCGCCCAGGACAATCCCACCCGATTCCGCCTTGGCAAAATACACCACCGCGCGATAAAGGATATTGGCCGCTTCGATATCCGGCGCCAGCAAGATATCCGTATTCTCGACGATGGGGCTCTGGATCCGCTTCCGTTCCGCCGCGAACTTGCTCAAGGGCGCATCCAGCGCGATAGGCCCTTCGATGTAGCAATCCGGAAGCTGGCCGCGGCGATTCATGGCGCATAGCGCGGCGGCATCCACGGTGGCGGGCATCTCGGGGTTCACCAATTCCAGCGCGCACAGCGCGGCGATATTCGGCGTTTCAATGCCGATCGCCCGGGCGACTTCGACGGCGTTGCGGCACAGCTCGGCTTTTTGCGCGAGCGTGGGCGCAATGTTGATGGCCGCGTCGGTCAGCAGCATCAAGCGTTGCAGGCCGGGCGCCTGGAACACAACCACCTGGCTCAACAGACGGCCGGCGCGCAGGCCGGAATCTCTGTCGAGCACCGCCCGAATCAGGCTGGCGGTGGCGATTTTGCCCTTCATCAACATCCCGGCGCGCCCTTCCCTGACCAGGGCAATGGCCTGCCGGACGGCCACCGTTGCATCCGGCTCGTTGACGATCTGGCTATCCGGGATGTCGAAACCGCGTTCGCGGGCCAGGGCCCGGATCTCTTCAGCCTTTCCCACCAGGATACCTTCCGCCAGGCCCAGCTCACGGGCTCGCTGCAGCGATTCGATCACATCGGGATCGTGAGCCGCGGCCACCGCGATGGTCACCGGACCGCGGGCGCGGGCGGCGTCCAGTAGTTCGTCGAAGCTGCGGAACATAGACGGCGAAGGGGGGCTTGCGAAGGCATCATAACACGGCGATTGGCCGCTGGTGTCCGCGCCCTGTCGACCGGTGGCCGAGCAAGGGTTAACACGCGTCGTTAACTACCAGCTATGTCTTTGAACTCCAGGTACTTGCACCCGTACCGTTGGGTCGTGACGGGCGCTCCGAAGAAGCTTAGAATCGGGAGTGAAATATGGCGATCAACACAACATTCGACGGACAATCATTGAGAACAACGCACCTCCTGCAGAAGGGCTCGCTGGCGGTGCTGGCGGCATCCGCCGCCCTGATTCTCTCTTTTGGCCGCAACAACACCGCTCTCGTGGGCGTCCTGCTGGCGCTTTACACCGTGATTGCGCCCGCGGTTTACATGCTGGGTAAGCGCATGCTCATAAAGGTGCGGCAGCGGGAGACCGAGGCCCGCCTGATCCGGCAGACCAAGGCTTTCCTCGAGAACCAACCACAGGAATGGGCACTGCTTTCCCAGGCGAATTCCGCCATCGCCGGACGGAGGCTAATGATGCAAGACTTTTGCCGCTATCCGGCCACGGCGGCGCCGCTACCCGCAGGTGAGCCGACTGTCTTCCAACCGGTTCCTCGCCATGAAGCGGTCCAAAACTTATATGAGCAGCATTTTGCCGACGCGGCCTCGAAGCTGCTAGTGCCTGTGTGCACGCCGTGGGGTGAACTGCTGGAATTCGAGTCATAGCCGCGGGAGCCGTCTCGAATCTGCCAAACTGTAAGATTACAGTCATGGCAGATTCCCCGATTACCTCCCGAGAGAAAGACTTCGCCTCCTGGTATCAAGACGTCGTCCTGACCGGCGACATGGCCGAACCGGCCGAGATCGTCAAGGGTTGCATGGTCATCAAGCCCAACGGCTACGCCGTCTGGGAAGTGCTGCAACGCGAGCTGGACAACCGCTTCAAAGCCACCGGCCACCAGAACATCTATCTTCCGCTGCTGATCCCGCAGAGCTTTCTCGAAAAGGAAGCTGAGCACGTGGAAGGTTTCGCGCCCGAACTGGCCGTGGTGACCATCGCCGGCGGTAAGAAGCTGGAAGAACCTTACGTCATTCGCCCGACATCGGAAACCATCGTCGGCCACTTCTTCGCGAAATGGATTCAGAGCTACCGCGATCTGCCGCTGCTGTTCAATCAGTGGGCCAATATCATTCGCTGGGAGCTGCGCACGCGCATGTTTCTGCGCACCACGGAATTCCTTTGGCAGGAAGGTCATACGGCGCATGCGAGTCACCAGGAAGCGCTGGAGGAGGTGTTCCGCATCCTGGATGTGTACGCCGAGGTCGCCGAGGACGTGATGGCCATGCCGGTCATCAAGGGCGCCAAGAGCCAGGCGGAGAAATTCGCCGGAGCGCTGCGATCATATTCCATCGAGGCCATGATGCAGAACGGCCTGGCGCTGCAAGCCGGCACCAGCCACGACCTGGGGCAGAACTTCGGCAAGGCGTTCAACGTGCAGTTTCAGAGCAACGAAGGCCGGTTGGATTACGTCTGGCAAACCAGTTGGGGAGTGAGCACGCGGCTGATCGGCGGCCTGATCATGACGCATTCCGACGATAAGGGGCTGGTACTTCCACCCAAGGTTGCGCCGCGCAAGGCCGTGCTGGTTCCCATTTACCGCAAGGATGAGGAGCGCGCGCAGGTGATGGAAGTTGCCGCCCGGCTGGCCGCCGAGTTGAGCGCCCACGGCGTCCATATCGACGCGCGCGAGGGCCTGACGCCGGGTTCCAAGTTCTTTCACTGGGAGCGGCGCGGTGTGCCCGTGGTCTTCGAACTGGGGCCGCGCGACGTGGCCGCCGGAAATATCGTCATTAAGCGCCGCGATACGGGCGTGAAGGAAGTCATCCCGCAAACGGCGGCCGCCGGCAAGCTGGCAGCTACCCTGGATGGCATGCAGAAGGATTTGTATGCGCGGGCCAAACAGCGCCTCAAGGAGAATACCGTCCTGGCCAGCTCCATCGACGAGGTCTATGCAATCCTGAACGACGTGACGGCCGAGAAAGGTGGCGGCAAGTTCGTGATGGCGCACCTGGCGGACGATCCGGCATGTGATGCGCGCATGAAGGAATTCAAGGCTACGGTACGTAACATCCCCTCGGTGGACGAGTACGACGGGCCGGGGAAATGCATCGTGACCGGCGCCGCGGTGGATCGCCGCGTGGTGGTGGCCAAGGCGTACTGATGCGATGGCGATCGCTGCCGCTGTGCGTGGCCTTGGTGTCCCTGGCGGGCAGCGCCGCGCTGGGCCCCATCACTTTCGAGGAAATCGGGGATCGCGCCGGAGTCCACTTCACCAGCAACAACGGGGCTACCTCGCGCAAGCAGCAGCCCGAGGGACTGATCGCGGGAGTCGCCATCTTCGACTACGACGGCGACGGCTATCCGGATCTTTACTTCGTCAACGGAGCCAGCCTGCCGGGACTCGCCAAAGAAGGACCGCAGTACAAGAACCGTCTCTATCACAACAACGGCAATCTGACCTTTACCGACGTGACGGACAAAGCCGGATTGGGCGGCGCCGGTTACGGCATGGGGATCGCCGTGGGAGACTACGACAACGACGGCCGGCCCGATCTGTACATAGCCAACGTCAACGGGAACCAGCTATTCCACAACAACGGTGACGGCACCTTTACCGACGTTACCGCGAAGGCCGGCGTGGGCGGGGGTTTTTACGGAGGCCGGAAGATGTGGTCCGTGGCGGCCGCATGGGTCGATTACAATAACGACGGCCTGCTGGATCTGTTCGTATCCAACTACTGCCAATGGGATCCGGACCACGAGCCGGCATGTAAATCCAACGGCGAGCTGCTGTACTGCAGCCCGCGTCATTACCAGCCGCTCCCCAACACCCTCTATCGCAATAACGGTGACGGAACTTTCACCGATGTATCCGTTCAGACCGGCATCGCCGAACACATGGGCCGCGGCATGGGCGTGGCGGTTGCGGACTACGATGGCGATGGCTACGCGGATATTTTCGTCGCCAACGACGACGCTCCTTTCCAACTGTTCCACAACATCGGCGGCAAGCGCTTCGAGGAAGTGGCCCTGGATGCCGGGGTAGCGTTCCCCGATAACGGCAACGTGATCTCGGGTATGGGGGTCGACTTCCGGGACGTGTTCAACAAGGGACTGCCGTCTCTTTGGGTGACAGCTATCGAGAAAGAGACCTTCCCGCTGCTGGTGAACCTGGGGAAAGGACAGTTCGCCGACAAAACCGCGATCGCCGGGCTGGCCGCCGACAGTTACGAGATGTCAGGCTGGTCCAATGCCATCGTGGACCTGGACAACGACGGCTGGAAAGATCTGGCGGTGGCGCGTTCGAATGTCCAGGACAACATCGCCAAGCTGGCGCCGCGGACCTATGCAGAGCCCCTGGGACTCTTTCGCAACCTGGGCACCGGCCGGTTTCAGAATGTGGGCCCCACCGCCGGGCAGGACTTTCAAAAGCCTGCCGCGCACAAGGGCCTGGCAGTGGGCGACCTGGACAACGACGGGCGCATGGACCTGGTGGTCACTGTGTTGAACGGTCCGGCGAAGATTTTCCATAACACCACGCAGAACGGGAACCACTGGATCGCGTTAGAGCTCAACGGCACGCGGAGCAACCGCATGGGCATCGGCGCGAAGATCCGGCTGACTACAGCGGACGGGTTGACCGAGTACAATCACGTTACCACCAGCACCGGTTATGCATGTTCCAGCGATCCGCGCGTGCACTTCGGCCTGGGGGCATCGCGTGTAGCGAAGGAGATCGAAATCGTGTGGCCGAGCCGCGTCCGGCAGGTGCTGCGGGATGTGCCTGGCGATCGTGTCGTGCCTGTTGTAGAACCGAAGTCGTAGCTACTGAAAGTACACGCCAAAACCGTTCCAGAAGGCGTCGGTAATGATCCCGCGATCGAGGCCCGCAGCCTGGAACGTGGTCGGGGTATTCCACTGGCCGGCCCAAATCCACCCGAGCGGATACGAGAGAGTGCCGTTCACTCCGGTACCGGAGGCCGGCAACATGGAGAGCACGCGCGCGGGAATGGTGACCTGGCTCGCTGATCCGTCGGCCGTGCATTGGAAATAGGTGAGCAGGTCGTAGTTGGCGTCGTTACCGGAATAACCCGAAATGACCACCGGCCTGGCCGGATCTGCCCCGGTTATCGTGACGACCAGATCGCTGCCGCGAGGCACGGCTTGGGCGGGCGAGAGGTTGGCGATAAAGGTGTTGGCAAATCCCGTGCGGTCCGTGACGTTGAAGGCCCCCACAGCCGCTCCGCCCGTACCGGAAACGCTGTATGGTTCCTGCGACCAGAGAACCCGGGTGTTGAGATTGAGCAGGGCAAAGTAATCGCCCCCGCCCCCGGCAACGCTCATCTGAATGGAGTCCGCGCCCCAGGCGGCATTCAGCGCCGATCCCGCATCCAGTTGCCCGGGGCTCATGTCCTCCAGGCCGAAGATACTGTTTACGGCGCAATTGAACCCTGGGCACGCCACCGCCGCGCAGTAGCCGGATGAGATGCCATACGCGGCCAGCCCGGCGGCGCCCGCGGACAAATGGCTGAACGTCGCGGTGGCCAGGTCCATGTTGGAGGCCTGCGGGCTCCCTGCGACGAACTTCAGAAAGCTGTCTTCGAGCAGGATGTATCCGAAGTTTACGTCTTGTCCGGCCGCCAGCTTGGCGATCAAATCCTGGCCCAGGATGGAATCCGTGCAGGTCCGGCCGCTCTGGGAAACCGCGATCGTGGTGAAGTTGCTGCTGCCGTCCGCGGTGTCCACGGAGAGCGGCACATAACACCCGTCCACGCCCGGAGGAACCGTGAACACGATCTGATCCAGGCCCGCGCAGCATCCCGACCGTCCGTGGTAACCAACCTGCGCGGCGGTGTTGCCCACAAAGACCCGCACGTCGCCGGGCAGATCTCCCACGGGCGGCACCTCGGCATCGCTCGCATTAATGGCCCCGAGTCCGGTGCCCCAGATGATTCCCACATCACCCGGATGGAATGTGTGGATAATCGTATTGATGGCGTAGGCTGGATCGGTCGCGATGGCCTGCCCTACGCCGCTGGCATTGTACGTGAAGATGCCGAATGCCGCGTCGGTTACCTGCACGGTCACTGCGGCGCTGGTGACGCCCTGATACGTGACGGCCAGGCTCGCTGGACCCTTGGGAACCGTGGACGGCATGATGGCGTTGATCTGGTATTGATACAGGCCAAGTATGATGGCGGATGTGGTCGTGTTCCCCACCGTCACGTTGACCGTGGCGTTGCCCAACGTGGTGGGCAGCGGAAAAGACGAGGGTTCCGTCCATGTGAGCGGACCTATGCCCGTTCCAAACACGGAAAAGATGGATCCTTGAGCGATGCCCGACGAAGGCATTCCGGAGGGCATGTAACTGGCGGCGTTCTGGACGGGATTGACGGACCGCAGGACCGGCTGGGCCATCATGGCGGGCGCCGCTGCACAAAGGCAGCATGCGCCGCGGATCAGGCGCGCAAATGAGTATTTCATACTATCACATCTGATGTTATGTTATTGCGGACGCGATTGCACGCGCCGGCGTTACCGGCAGGTCAATTCTTTCCCGAAAGCCCAAAGGGGTGGAAGGCCGGCACACCCAGCGGATCCTGCTGCAGCTTGGCCTTCTCGAATTCGGCGCGTTCCTTCTCGGCCTCCGCCTTGCGCCCGGATCGGCGGAACGCTTCAGAAAGAAAGTAGTGCACATTAGGGTTGGAAGGCATCTCCCGGACGGCAGCCTGCAGTTCGGTGATGGCCGCGTCCAGATTGCTCGCCGTCAGATTCGCGCGTCCCAGATCGGCGTGGCACAGCCAGCGGTACTTGGCGGGAACCAGCTTCAGCGCCTCCCGCAAGGACTCGATCGCCAGGTCCGGCGTTCCCTCCCGTATCTCGAGCGATGCGATCACCAGCAGAGCAGGCCAATGCTTGGGGTTGATTTGCCCTTCCTTTTGAAACTCCGCGAGCGCGCCCGATACATTCGTTTCCATCAGGTAGAGGCCATAGGCATAATGCACGCCGGGCTCGTTCGGATACTGTTCCAGCAATTGCCGGTAACCGGCGGCTGCCTCGTCCGGATGCTGGCTGGCAAAGGCCCAAGCCGCCTTGCCAGTCAGATCCACCACCGAGCGCCGGTGTGCGGAAAGCTGCGCCAGATCCTCCGGAAGGGACAAGGCGCACAACCCCATGGTTTCTTCCACCAGCGGAGGATTGTTGGAGTGCTTGGCAAGCGGCTGCAATTGCCCGAGAGCTTCGTCGAAGCTGGAGGATCGAATCAGAATCTGGGCAGCCTTGACGCGCACCGCGGCCTCGAATTCGGGATGGTTGCCGAAACCCAGATCTTCGCCTTTGCGGATGTCGGCGAGCGCCTGGTCCTGATCTTCGAGTTCGGATTCGGCGAGTCCCAGCAGACCCCACCCCGTCGCGATAACGGGCGCCAGCTCGACTCCTTTCCGCAGCGCGTCCGTGGCTTCGGCGTAGCGATCCAAGTGAAAAAGGGCGCCCCCCAGCGACATCCATCCTTCCGCCCACTCCGGCCGCATGGCCAGCGCCTGCCTGTACAGCCCGACGGCTTCTGCCGGGCGGCTATCCAGGGCCGCTGCGGCACGGCTGGCAAGGTCTTCAAACGTCTCTTTGGGGGCCGGCTGGGCACGCATCGCCGCCGTCACCAGGAGAAGACAAAAGACCGTCCTGCACATAGCTAACCCTACGATAACCCAACTCCGCTATCCTGGAATCGATGCGCATTCTGGCACTGCTGCTCATCTGCGCCGGCGCCGCCGGCGCGCAGTCCGCCAGCCCCGAGCAACTGTTCCGGGACGCCGTGGCGGCGCAGCAGCACGGCAACGACGCTCTCGCCGTAACCAAATACAGGGAGATCCTGAAGCGTTATCCCGATACCCTGGCGGCGCGCGCGAACCTGGGAGCAGCCCTGGTCAAGCTGGGGCGTTTCGACGAGGCCATCGATCAATACCAGGCGGCACTCGCAAAGAATGGGGACAATGCCGCTCTCCGGCTGAACCTGGCGCTGGCGTATTACAAGAAGAGCGCGCTGCGCGAAGCCATCGAACAGTTCACCGCACTGCAGGCGGATCCGGGTGATGCACGGATCGGCGCCCTGCTGGGCGATTGCTACGCGCGGCTGGGGCAGGACGACCGGGCCATCGCGGTGCTCGCACCTGTAGAGAAAGCCCATCCGGACGATCTGGGGGTGGCCTGGCTGCTCGGATCGTCCCTCATCCGGGCCGGCCACAGACGCGATGGACTGGAGCGCGTGGACCGCGTAGCGAAGGAGGGAAACAGCGCCGAGGCGTATCTGCTGGCCGGCCAGACCGCGCTCAAGTTGAATGAGTTCGAACGCGCCCGCGACGATGCGGATGCCGCCCTGCGGCTGAATCCGCGGCTGGCCGGCGTGCTGACCTTGCGGGGTACCGTTTTGACCTACCTGGGCGATACGGGAGGCGCCATCGCCGTGTTGCGTCAGGCGGTGGACGCCGATCCGAACGATTTTGAAGCGCACCTGGGCTTGGGCGCCGCCATGCACACTGAGCGAGATCTGGATGGCGCCCGGCAGCACCTGGAGCGCGCCCTCCAGCTCAAGCCCGATTCTAATGTGGCCCGCTACGAATGGGCCCGCCTGGAACGCACCGAGGGAAAAGTGGAGGCCGCCGTCAAGGACTTCGAGAGAGTGGTCCACGATGATCCCGGCTGGCCGCAGCCGCACGTGGAGCTTGCCGCGCTCTACTTCAAACTGAATCGCCAAAGCGATGGCGAGCGGGAGCGCGCGGCCTTCGACCGGCTCAACGCCGCGGCCAAGCCGTGATCGACTCGGGCGCGGAACGCCGATTCTACGATGGCCACTACCAGCAGTTCCTGGCACTGCCGGACCATGCGCTGCGCGTCGATCGCGGGGTTCTGGAGGCCAACCTAGCCGACCCGGGTAGCCCGTTCTACGAGCGCCGCCTGCTGTACCGCGCGGCCATGCGGGCGCTCGAAGCCGGGCTGGTGCGCGGCTGCCGCGTGCTCGACTACGGCTGCGGTCCGGCCGATTTCGGACTCTGGCTGGCCACCGAAGGCGCCGATGTCACCCTGCTGGACCTTTCGCCGGCCGCCGTCGACCTGGCCCTGCGGCGCGCGCGGGCGTCCTCGGTTACCGTCCGCGGTATCGCCGCCGATGCCAGCCGCCTGGAGATGCTGCCCGACGGCGAATTCGACCTGGTATTCGCGTGCGCCGCCTTGCACCATACGCTGAAATATCCCGGTGCGCTGGATGAACTGGCCCGCATCATGAAGCCGGGAGCGCGCCTGGTACTAGCCGAAACCTGGGGCGGCAATCCGCTGTTGAATGCCGCTCAGGCTGCGCGCCCGGAGGGCCGGGGAAGCCGAGGAGCAGGGCGAGGGCATCATCTTTTCAGGTAACGAATTGCGGGCGCTCGATCCGTTTTTTGCGGATCTTCGGGTGGAGCATATGAACCTGCTGGCGATGGCCAAGCGGGTCCTGCGCGGGCGGTTTGGGAGTGCGTGGGCCCGGCGGCTGCTCCATGGTCTGGAATCCATCGATGCGGCCCTGCTTGCGGTGGCGCCGGCGCTGCGCACCTGGTGCGGCGAAGCAGTGGTAACCGGCTCCCGCCGATGATGACGCGACGTCATGGAGGTGGACTCCGTAGCCATACATTTATGGCAGAATTGAAGAACGCCTTAGAAAACTACGCGGCACAGAGCCCCACCCGCTGGACGTGCCCAGACGTCGCGCAAAGGCGTCGCCCAAACAGGATCGGTACTCCTCGAACGGAGATACCGCCGCCGCCGTTGGTTGTAGTCGATGAATCCATTGCTCCAGCCGGAGCTGCGCGCGCTCGGCCGCGAAATGTGGGATACGCCGGCGCTTCCATTGCCTGCTTGACACGCGCTTGATCGCCGCGGCGAATAGCCAAAAAAAACGCCGCCCGGCAACTCACCTGGTCTTAGGGCGCCTCCTTCACACGCAACATCCGGTCGCCGCGCACATCCTTCAACGTTTGCACGATCCCTGATGGCCAGTGGATGACCACCGAGGCGGCCGCCTCGTCGGCGCCCAATCCAAAATGGACCGGTCCATAGCTTGACGATGCGTAGCCCACGCTGGTGGTCAGGTGATTATACTGCAAGCCGCCTCTGGTGGCGACCTGAATTCTGGCGCCGATACCGTCGCGATTGCTCCTGGTCCCTTCGAGGGCGATATCCAGCCAGTGACCCGCGCCGGGACTCCGATTCATCCAGATCTCCGCAGGATGCGCGAGAGCCGTGGTCACCACGTCCACGCGGCCATCGCCATCGAAGTCACCGAATGCCAGGCCGCGATGCCGGGCCGCCGGCGCCGCATCCAGACCCGCCTCCGCTGTCAACGCCTCCCAGAGGCCGCTCGCGCCCGGATTTTTAAATACGGTGTTCCGTTGCTCGACCACCGTGCCCGGAAGCGGCCGCGACAGCACGTCGCCCCGGCTCACGAACAGGTCTTTCCATCCGTCGTTGTTAAAGTCGTAGAGTCCGACCCCAAAGCCTGCCATCGACATGCTGAGGGCGCGCATCCCGCTGGACGTGGTCACCTCTTCAAAACTTCTTCCGGCCATGTTCTTCCAGACGGGGAAAGTCTGCTTCTCCAGCGCCGCGGTGAACAGGTCCGGGTACTCATCGTTGTTATAGTCGCGAAAATCGGTGCCCATTCCCGAGATGAAGTTGCCGTCTTCCGGCAACGCCACGCCCTTCTGGAAAGCGACTTCCTCGAACTTGTCTCCCAGGTTGTGAAAAAGGAAATTATAAGAGCCGTCGTTGGTTACGAAAAGGTCGGGGCGGCCATCCAGATCGTAGTCGGCCATGCCTACACCCATGCCCTTACCGACGTGCGCGCGGATGCCCCATTTCTCCGACACATCCTCGAACCTGCCGTTACCTTTGTTCAGAAACAACCGGTTGGGCAAGCCCTTATAGGATCGAGGCGCGCAGTAGTCGGCGGCTCCCTTGTATTCGCAGAGCGGCTCGGTGGCGTAGTCCCATTGCAGGTAATTGACCACGAACAGGTCCAGCAGGCCGTCGTTATTCACGTCCACCCATGCTGCGGTGATCGCCCACATCGGCCCGAATTGGGGATCGGGCTGATTGGGGATGCCGGCCTTTTCGGTGACGTCGGTGAAGGTTCCGTCACCGTTGTTGTGATAGAGGGTATTGTGATGGACTCCCGCGACGAACAGGTCGGGATAACCGTCGTTATCGTAATCCCCCACCGCCACGCCGCTGTCAAACCCGCTGCCGGCCAGGCCGGCGGCATCCGTCACATCCGTGAAGGCGCCGTTGCCGTCGTTGCGAAACAGCCGGTTCCGGTATTTGGGATCGTCTTTCTTCAGCGTCGCCAGGTTGGCGCCATTTGTGAAGAAGATATCGGGACGGCCGTCGCGATTGTAATCGAAAACGGCCACGCCGCCGGCCATGGTGGCGGGCACGTGGCGCGCGGCTACTTCGCCGTGCTCGAGCTGGAAGGGGACGGTTTTCAGTTCGAACCGGATAGCAGCCGGCGAGGTGCCTGCTGCGCGGATCAGAAATCCGGCGCACACCAAGCCTGCCAGGACCAGCCAGCGCGACCCCATCTCGACCAGCATAGCGCGCGAATTGGAATCCCGCCGGATACAAAAAAAGAGGGCGGCTTACGCCACCCTCTCTCTTGAACTACTTTCTAACCGGACGGCTCGAAACTGCGTGCCGCCAGGTCAGAAGTTGTATTTGACTGCGAACTCGACTACTCGCCGGCCAGTCTTGAACGTCGGGCTGCCGTTAGTGATCGCGTTCTGGTTAGTCTGCATCAACATGGTGTTGTTAGTGGGATTCACGAAGTTCAGGTTGACATCCCCGTTGCCACCCGCGCCGAACGTCCAAAGCGGATGGTTGAGGAAGTTGAACGCCGAGAACCGCAACTCGACCTTGTGATGCTCCTTGAAGAGGAAGTCCTTGTAAATCGCGAGGTCGCTGTTGAAGAACGCGGGCCCCTTGATGTACGGCCAAATGGTATCGCCGTTGCTGCCGCCCGTGGGGGGCGCGAAGCATGCCGGGTTGAAGTACTGGTTGTTACCCAGATTCTTCCGCGGATCGCAGATCACGGCCGGGAAAATACCCATCGCGTCCGTGCCCAGATAGCGTTGGTTAGTGAAGGTGGTTGGCCACGATACGTTCAACGTGCCGCCGGTATTTGGCTGGATGGGCGCTCCGCTCTGGAACTGCGTAATGCCCGAGAGCACCCAGCCGTTGACTACTCCGCCCGCGAATTTGTTGTCTTTCACTGGGCTGGGTAGGTTAATCACGTAGGCGGCATTGAAGATGTGGGAGTGGTCGAAAGCCAGCACACCGTAGTTCGCCCGTACACTGTACGGATCCAAAGTATTGCCGGCGCCCGGACCGTTGTCCGTCTCGTTGTCGCGGATACCGAGGACCTTACTGAACGTGTAGTTTGTGGTGAAGGTCATGCGTCCGGACTGTTTCTGCCACGTCGCGATGAACGCGTTGTAGTTGGAATAGCTGCCGTGGCTGACCAGGGTGATGTCGGTGTAGTTGGAGAGGGGACGGTAGTCGTTCGCGTTGAAGCCTGACAGAGGCGCCGCTCCAACGGAAGTGATATACACCGTGCCGTTCTTGGGGTCGGGTCCGAAAAACACGCCCAGCGGATTCAAGTTCATGTTCGAGAGCGGACCGCGCTGCATTAGGTCATAGGAGTGGTTGCCTGAATACTGAAATTCCGCAACAGAACGCCAAGGCACCCGTTGCGAGATCGTGAAATTGTAGGTCCAGGTGTTGGGAGTCCGCTCGTCGCCCATTTGCAGAACTCCGAGCGCCGAGCCTAACCCGGCTTTGCCGAGCGAAGGCGAGTACTGGTTGAATTGATTCCAACCGACACAACAGCCCCAGGTCGTGGTCTCGTCCGCCACGTTGAGCGGCTGGGCGAAGCCCGCGCTGGCGCTGTTGTATGCGAGCTGGTACCGGAACAAGCCCGCGCCGCCGCGCAACACGGTCTTGCCGTCCCCGAACAGGTCGTAAGCAAAGCCGAAGCGCGGCTCGATGAAGAACGGCTTCGACGGGAAACCCGATACCGGAATGCTGGGATCTATTCCATGCCATTCCAGTCCGGTCCAGGCGGGCGCTGCCGCAGTGTTGTTGTATGTGGCCCCGTCCCATACGGCCAGTCCGGTGTTGCCGGTGGGAAACCAATTGCCCATGTGTTCGAAGCGGAGGCCACCAGTCAGAGTGAGCCGGCGCGATGCCTTCCACTGGTCGTTCACAAAGAACGAGTATTGATAGTATTTGAAGTCCTGTACCGGAGCGGCCTGTTGTTGGGAGAGTTGCGTGGGACGGCCGCTGATCCAGTCAGCCAACGGGTTACCCGTAGCCGTGGCACCCCAACCGTCGAAGGCGATGGCGCCTTGGGTGGAGTCGGTCAAGCCACCACCGGTTTGCCAGTTGCGCGCGAAGTCCCAATAGAATCCGGCCTTCAGCGTGTGGCTGCCGACAATTTTGGTGACGTTGTCGCTGATATTCGGCGTATCCGACAGCTTGCCGAAGGAATTCTTGCCTCCCGGCGTCCATGGCGCACCGAAAGGATAGGTCGCAAAGCCGAGTGCCGCATTGGTATAGCCATAGGTATTGGGAATCTGCGGCGTCATCTGGTTGGTGAACAGGCCCGAAAACTGGAGTCCGACCTTGCTCGGATCCACCGTCGACGGGGATCCAAGGATAATCGGGTTCACAAATTTGGCGTCGGCAAAGATGAATTCATTGGTCAGGGTCGGGCTGAATACGTGCATCAGATTTGCACTGTAGATTTGCGAAACCTGCGTGGCGTTCTGGGAGGACGGATAGGGCAGCGACCCGGGCACAGTCCACCAGATGCTGATCGGGTTCTGGTCCACCTCGTTCTGTCTGTTCCAAGAGAAGAACAGCTTGGTTCTATCGTTGATGTTGTAATCGCCGCGAAGCCGCAGTTCCCAGCGGTTCGTGGGCGGTCCAACAAAGGTCTCATAGTTGGAGCCGGTGGGGTTGGTGGTCGGATCAGTATTCGCCTTGGGGAACAAGTTCATGTAAAGCGCCGAATTAGGATCGAGCATGGACTTCGGAATCATGCCCCCCGGAAACAGGCTGGCGCCCGCATTCCCCGCCGGCGGCTTCGCAGCCGCGCTGCGGGCATTGTGAAAATACGTCCCCAATGAATCCAGATACGACTGGCTGAAATTGCCCTGCAACATCTCGGGCGTCGGGACGAAATAGCTCGCCAGGTATCCCGCGGGTTTCTGATCCATGTACTCATACGCGGCATAAAAGAAAAGCTTGTCGTGATTCTTGTTGAAATGCGTTCCCGGAATAAGCACTGGGCCGCCAAAGTCGCCACCAGGATAGTAGAAGCTGTCGGTCGGTGCTTTTTTTCCGTTTCTGTTGCTATACCAGTCGTTGGCATTGAAAACGGAATTCCGCGCATAAAAGTACGCGCTGCCGTGGAACTGGGCGCCACCGCTCTTACCAATAGCCTGGAACGTCACCGGCCCTTTCGCGTATTCCGCGCCATAGGCCGAGGTCAGGATAGAAACTTCCTGAACCTGGTTCTGGTTGATGTTGGCGGTTTGCGTCCCCTGGTTACCCGGGTCCAGCAGGTTTGCCCCGTCCGACGTCATCGTCATGGCGCCATTGGGCTGTGTGCCGTTCGCGGAAAAGTGCTCGATCGGGCCATTGTTGCTCTGCGTGGTATAGCTGTTCCACATGCTCTGGCTCAAACCGCCGGTCATGCCCATACCGGGCATGATCTTAATCAATTCAGCAGCATCCCGGCCCACGATCGAAAGATTCTCCACCATGTTTTTGTTCAATGTCTGTTCGAACGTCCCGGAATCCACAGGAACGACGACATCAGCGCCAGCAACCACCTCGACTTCCTGCCTGGTGGATTGAACCTGCAATGCCACTTTCGGCAGGGCCAGTGTGGCGCCCTGGTTGAGCACAATTCCTTGCTCTTCAAATGTTTGCAGGCCCGGAGAACTCACCGTAACGGTATATGTCCCCGGCAGAACCGACGGAAAGTTGAAGAATCCGGAGTTGTTCGTGATCGTTTCGCGAATAACACCGGTGGACTCGTTTTTAAGGACGACCTTTGCTTGTGGGACCACCGCGCCGGTGGCGTCGGTTACTGTTGCAGCAATCGAACCGCTCGCAAATTGCGCAAATGCGGGCAGTTGCGTAAACGCCAAGGCAACCATCAATAGCCCCAACAACCAGAAAGATCTTCCCGGATGTGTGTGCCGAGCTATAACGGTGATCGGCAGCCGATCTGGTTTATTCATTTGACCCCTTTCTAAATTTTCTAGCCTCAAGTTTGGCTAGCCTGAAACTCAAACTTCTCAATAAGTTCCCCTTATCGGCACAACAACATTGCGCAAAACAGGCGAACCTAACCATTTGCAACTAGCATAACCGCACTACACTTCATTAGTCAAGGAGTTTGAGATATTAAGTCTATAAGGCCTGTTTATATGTTTATGGGCCATGCCCCACGGCTCAATGGCGGGCACGTGAGGCGCGGCTACCTCGCCATGCTCAAGTTGGGATGCGCGCGAACCGGTATGCCCGCTCTAGCCAACCCCGGGGGGGGTGGTGACGAGGCCAGCAAATCTTCGCGAAGCTTCCTTTACCTGTTCCGTTGCCCAGGTTCGGTGACCGTGACGACCCGATCCCCCGGTACATCCCGCAGCGACTGCTTGATGCCACTGGGCCAGGTAATCTCGATCTCTTTAGCCGCGGAGCTTTTGCCCAGCCCGAAATGCACCCGTGGATCGCTCGATGATGCATATCCCGTGCTGGTAGTTGCGTGATTGTACTGCACGGAGCCGTCCGCCGCGGTCAGGCGTATCTTCGCGCCAATACCCATGCGGTTGCTTCGCGTCCCGGCAAGTTTCAGCAGAATCCAATGATTCCCGTTCCGCGTGGTGTTGTGGAAGATCTTCGCCTGGCCATTGAGCACGGAAACGACCGCATCCAGCCGGCCGTCGTTGTCCAGATCGCCGAAGGCCAGCCCGTGGTGGGCGGCTGGGATCTGCAGATCGGGTCCAGCCGTGGCGCTCACATTTTGGAATTTGCCGTTTCCCAGGTTGCGGAATACAGAATTGGGCTCTTCGTATTGCCGCGGTGAGAACCGGTGCACGTTGTTGTCGACGTTCGAGCGGACGACAAACAAGTCCTTCCATCCATCGTTGTCCAGATCGGCTATCCCGTTTGACCAGCCGGACATTTCGTACGTGTCCATTCCCAGCCCCGCGGCTGCCGTCTTGACGGTAAAATGGCCGTCGCCCTCATTCATGAAAAGCGGAAAGGTCTGTTTTTCGATGGCCGTCATCCAGATGTCCGGAAGCCCGTTGTTCCGAACGTCGCGGAAATCCGCCCCCATTCCCGACAGGACATTCCCATCATCCCCCAGGGCAACGCCAGCATCCAGGGCCACCTCCTCGAATCGCTGCCCCCGGATGTTGTGAAAGAGTTGGTTGGCGGCGTTATCATTGGCCACGAAGATATCGGGGTAGCCATCGCCGTCGTAGTCGGCGACCGCCACTCCCATACCGCGTCCGAGATGCGCCGCGATACCCGTCTGGACCGAAACATCAGTAAACGTACCGTCGCCGTTGTTGCGGTAAAGCTGGTTGGGGAGCGGCCGGCAATAACGCGGATCACAGTAGACTCGCTCGCCCGACATGCCGTTGGCGAAGCACGTGTGTTCCGTTTCCAGCTCCCAACGACAGTAATTCGAGACGAACAGATCGAGCAACCCGTCGTTGTTGTAATCCACCCAGGCGCCGGCTACCGACCACATCTTTTTGCCGTCAAACAGCCCACCAGTAAGACCGGCACGTTTGGTTACATCGGAAAACGTACCATCCCCGTTGTTGTGGAATAGCTGGTTCCCGTTGACATTCGCAATAAACAGATCGGGCCAACCGTCGTTGTCATAGTCGCCCACCGCCACACCCATGCCGAAGCCCGCCCCACCCACGCCGGCCTTATCCGTAACATCGGTGAACGTCAGGTCGTGGTTGTTACGGTACAGCCGGTTCTTATATTGCGGTCCGGTCTTGACTAAGGAAGGTATCGCTGCGCCGTTCACGAAGTAGATATCGGGGTATCCATCTCCGTCGTAGTCGAACACAGCCACCCCGGCGACCAGAAATTCCGGGTTGTGCTTTGCGGGGGACGGCGAGCCGTCGTTCGTGAAGTGGACGCCGGCGCTGGCGGCGACCTCCTGGAAAGTGATCGGCTCGAGGACCACACCCGCCAGGGCGGCCAACTGAACTAAAGCGAGGAGAACCTGCCAATTGAAGAAGGACTGCGTGAGTGCCACGCGCCGTGGCGTATGACCATACATCCGGCGACCATTCCGAAATGCGGAGCAGGCCCTTGGCCGCCCACTGTCATGAGTATACAAAAAGGGGGCGGCTTGCGCCGCCCTCTGGTTGGTGAAAGCAGTTGGTCCAAGTCACCAATTGGGAGAATTGGGCCGCGTCGGTCGGGAAAACTGCTCGAAGCGGGATCATTCACTGCGCCGGTCAGCCGATCAGGACCGAAGAAGGCGCCCAGCCGCCGAACGCCACGGCACTCGTCGTGAAACGGTGAAATTGTAGGTCCGTGTGTTGGGAGGTCGAGCGTCGCCCATAGTACCGGACCGCCAAAGTCGCCGCACCACTCATTGGCATTGAAGGCGGAACCAAAAGACTATTCCTCTATTATCATATTTATTTTCAATAACGTACGCCTTGTTACAACGCTGATATCAGCCACCCGGAGAGAATTTACAGGCGCGCATGTTGCGCCACGCCACTGTGGAAATGTGTATAATCGCGACAGATGGGGGAGCCGGGTCAGCTCGCGAATCGGATCGGGGCGGTCAGCCACGTTGACGCTGAGCGAACCGAGCTCGCGACGGTCCTGGCGTCGCCGACGTTTTCCCGTTCACTGCGTCTGGTCAAGCTGCTCGAGTTCATCTCGGAAAAACACTTTTCGGGGCGGGATAGCGAAGTCTGCGAATACAGCATTGCAACTGAAGTGCTGGGACGCCCCCCGGATTTCGATCCCGCCGAAGATGCCATCGCCAGGGTTGAGATCCATCGCCTCCGCAAGAAATTGCGCGAATACTACTCGGGCGAAGGGTCCCACCAGGCGCTGAAGATCCTGATTCCACCAGGGATGTATACGCCGGTCTTCCAGCAGAACGGGAATAGCGTGGCGCACCCTCGGATGAATGGCAAAACAGTCGCCGAACCGGTGGCCGAGCCGGTCTCGGCAAGAGCCCTGGAGGAGCCGGTCGAGGTTTCCCTGTCCGAGACCTCGCCGGCTGAAGCTCCGCAGTCCGCGGTTCCACCGTCTCAGCGCCAGCCGAAGACCAGAAAAATCTGGTTGTGGGCCGCCGGGGCAGTGATTCTTGTGGCGGCCGCTACCGCGATAGTGGCCCGTCTGCGCACGACAGCAACCCATGATCCGGAACCCGTGGTACTGCGCACCCTTCCGCCAGCCGCGGCGGCGCCGGCCGACAATGCCGTGCGCTTCATTGCGGGATACGACCGCACATACATCGATCATCACGGCCACACGTGGCTACCGGATCGCTATTTCGAGGGCGGCGGCCGGCCGGCGGCCCCTTTCCGCCAGTACATCGCCCGCACTTCCGACCCCTTGCTGTATCAGAATGGCCGTATCGGCCTGACGGCTTACAACATCCCGCTCAAATCGGGTGTCTACGAATTGAAACTGCACTTTATAGAGCCGGTCTATGGGCCCGGCCTGGAGACCGGCGGTGGCGAGAACAGCCGCGTGTTCGACATTCTGATCAATGACAAATTGATGATCGACGGCTTCGACATTGTGTCCGATGCCGGCGGTCCGTTGATCGCGGACATCCGTGTATTCAAGGATGTCCAGCCCGGTCCGGACGGCATTCTCAAGGTGGGATTTCACGCCAAGCGCGAGCAGACCATCGTGAGCGCCATCGAGATCGAGCCGGCCGAGCCCCACCGGACCAACCCGATCCGCATCGTCACGGAGCCCAACTCCGTGACCGATTCGCGGGGGCAGGTGTGGGAGGCGGACAATTACTATTTTGGCGGGCAGACATCCAACCACTGGAAATCAGTGACCGGCACGCCGGATGCGGACCTGTTCAGCAACGAACGCTACGGACATTTCTCGTATGCCATTCCGGTGGCGCCGGGAGTCTACGCGGTGAGCATGTATTTTGCGGAGACCTATTGGGGCAAGGAGAACCAGGGCGGCGGCGGCCCCGGCCAGCGCCTGTTCGACATCTATTGCAACGGATCGGCTCTGGCCCGTAATCTCGATATCCTGAAGGAAGCCGGCCCCAACCACGCCCTCATCAAGCACTTTCGCGGCCTGCGGCCGAACGCGCAGGGCAAGCTGAACCTGGACTTCGTCCCCGTGGCCAACTACGCTTCCGTCTTCGCCATCGAGGTTCTGGACGAAGGAAGGTAGTCGAACGGGGGCCGCCGGGAATGCTCTTTCTAGCCAACCGGACCGCGATTGTCCGCTCGCGGTGACAGTTTGACGGAGATCCGCCAGGGTCAGCGCAATAGGCATATTGCACGAGTCGAGCACCTGGAAATCGCGGAATCGGAACACTCACGCGCCCGGCTCGTTAACGATAAACGTAAGTGGGCCAAGCTTCCGGCCGGTATCGACACGTGCAGGCGTCTGTACCGTTCCTTCGCCGTGCCGCTAGAAATTGTCGACCATTACAACCCCGTGGGTGCCAGCGGCCATACCGAGTTTGAATAGAGACTTGATTGACCTAACGCTCCGACCCGGGCACGGGGCTGCCCGCTGAGGTAAAATAAATCCACGCACTTGCCTGGGACCCCTTTTTCACGAAGAAGTCTGCTGCTCGCCGCCGCCGGATATGGCGCATCACGCTTGGCAGGGCAGGCGCGCGCGGCAACTCCGTTGTTTGAAGAGGTGCCGCCGAAAACCAGCTGCATCACCTGGGTTCACGACAACGCCATGTCCAGCGAGCGCTATCTGCCGGAGACCCTGGGGCCGGGTTGCGCATTTCTGGATTATGACAACGACGGCTGGATAGATATCTACCTGGTGAACAGCGGACCAAGTGATTTCTTCAAACCCGCTAAACCGCTGTGCAACGCGCTGTACAAAAACAATCGCGATGGCACCTTCACCGACGTCACCGAAACAGCGGGCGTCGGCGGCGGCACGTTCGGAATGGGTGTGGCCGTGGGCGACTACAACAACGACGGTTTTGCGGACCTGTTCGTCACGGCGTACGGCCGCTGCACCCTATATCACAACAACGGCAACGGCACCTTCACCGACGTCACCGAAAAAGCGGGCCTGGCCGCGCCCGGGTGGACCACCAGCGCCGCGTGGTTCGACTACGACAACGACGGCCGCCTCGACCTGTTCGTGTGCAGTTTCGTGGATTACGCCACCACCCATCACTTCTCCTGCGGAGACAACAAGCTGGGCCGTAAATACTACTGCATTCCGCGGGTATTCAAGCCCACCCACAGCTTTCTTTATCACAACAACGGCGATGGCACGTTCACGGAAGTGAGCCGCGGAACGGATATCGAGCGGGCACTCGGCAAGGGCCTGGGCGTGGTGGCCACCGACGTCAACAACGACGGACGCATGGATCTTTTCGTGGCCAACGACACGGTGCAGAACTTCCTGTTCATGAACCGCGGAAACGGCAAGTGGGAGGAGATCGCGCTGGCGGCAGAAGTCGGTTTCAGTGAGAACGGACAGGCGCGCTCCGGCATGGGGGTGGACGCCGCGGATTTCGATGGTGACGGCTGGCAGGACCTTTTCGTGGCCAATGTGGATCAGGAGATGTTCTCGCTGTACAAGAACCAGCACAACGAGACCTTTGTGGATGTGGCGCACGCCAACACGGTGGCGCAAGCCACCCGGCTTCTGAGCGGCTGGGGGCTCAAGTTTTTCGATTACGACAACGATGGCTGGATCGACCTGATCCTCTCCAATGGGCATCCCGACGACATGATCGAGTTGTACTCGACACAGGTGAAATACAAAGAACCGCTGCTGCTTTTTCACAACGAGGCAGGCAAATTGCGGAACGCCAGCGCGGACGCCGGCCCTGCGTTCACGCGCCCGCTTGCGGCACGCGGCCTGGCCGTGGGAGACTACGACAACGACGGCCGCCTGGATGTGCTGGTCGCCAGCAACGGCGGAGCGCCTCTGCTGCTGCACAACAATGCGGGCGAAGGCCATCACTGGCTGGGTCTGAAACTGGTTGGTAGGCGCGCAAACCGGGACGCCATCGGCGCGCGCATTACGTGGTCGGCCGGAGGTGTCAAGCATTCGCGCTTAAAGAACGCCGGCGGCAGCTATCTTTCATCCTGCGATCCGCGCGAGATCCTGGGACTGGGGACAGCGGGCAAAGTGGATTGGCTGGAAATCCGCTGGCCGGCGCCCAGCAAACAGGTGGATCGTTACACGGACCTGGCGGCAGACCGGTACATGGAGATTACAGAGAAGTAGGCAGTTCAGCGGGGCAGCCTCGTAGCCTGCGGCGGCCTCCCGGGCCGCGCTCCTCACTTCGGGTCCATAAATTTGATGCTGGACTCGGCGTGGTAGCGCTTATACTCCCGGAATTCCACCTGATTGCGCACCCAGTATCGTTTTCCCTGACGAACCTTCAACTCGGCCGCAATGGGCATCATGTGGTCGTGTTCGCCAATACCCACGTAGTCGTAGTCCACCGCGAGGGACGAATCCCGCAGCGGGAATCTGGCGGGAATCGAGTCGGCGATCACCTCGATGCGACGCACCCCGAGCGTGGCGCGGTCCACATACACCAAGCCGTGAAAACCCACCACGGTCTGCTCACCGGTGTTGGGTGCGCTCAAAAGATACTTCGAGTTGGCGGCCGCCACGCGGAACGTGAAAACATGCACGGCCTGGTTGTCTATGGCGGCCCATTCCTTCCATTCGAAATCCGCCTTCACGGCCGGATCGAATACCGCCGCGAGCAACACACCGAATTCTCCGGAGGAAAGCGTGCCCTTGAAATTAGTCCGCGCGATATGGCTGCGCTGGCCGTTCAACTCCAATGTCACGCGCCATTCGGATTTATCCTGGTAGCGGAGCAGCTCGGTTATCGTATCTTTTGGACGCCAGTGTTCCTTGCCGGTGGGATCCACGGACCGGCGCGTGATCTCAATGCAGGTGAAGTTCGGCAATGCGCCCATGTAGTCCAGCGCGTGTTGCCGCACAATGCCGATAATGTTGCCCTGCGCGGCGCCGTCCGGCCGCAAGTCCGGATCCTTGAGGCTGGTAATCAGGACCGCCGCGCGATGCGGCGCTTCAGTCTGCGAGGCGGGAACATCCGGACCCTTCTCTTCAGGCGCGGCGTCCCCCGGGGATTTGGAGGTGGCAGTCTCCATTCCCGGAAGGTCCTTGCCCTCCAATACGAAAGACAGGACTTGTTCTGCGATCTCCTGCCCCTGGGTAACCGTGGCATGCAACTCGTACTTCCCCGGCCGCAAAGTGTCGGTAGGGATCGAAGCGAAATATGGAACGGGGGCCCCGGCACCCGACTTTGGCAACTCCATCGGGACCCGGCCGAGGGGCTCGCCTTCCCGCAGCACCTCCAGTTCGAGGCGGGGCTTCTCGTTGTTTCCGGCATTGGGATAGACGATAAAAAACGTCGAAACCGGATCGCCAGTGTCGCGCGAAGCTGTGCCGGTCAAGTTAGGGACGATCTTGCGGTTCTGGTACTGAAACGGCTCGTTGGCATCGGCCTCCACAGCAGACGCATCCAGGCGCCGCACCAGAGAGATATCGCTCAAGCTCACCTTGGCCGGCGCTTCGGGAATGGCGCAGGCGAAACGGCGCGCGCTGAATTTCCCGCTGTTACGGTCTTCCAGAACCGCCTCCAGAGAGTACTGACCAGGCTCGGAAACGAAGTGCCGCTCGAAAGTGAACGTGCCCTTGCGCGCTTGAGGCGCCACCTCCAGCGCCGCCTGGTAGGGAATATCCTGGCTGAATTTCTGGACCACTTCGCCGCTTTGGTTCTTGATCAGCGCCAAAACGGAAAAATGGATGCTGAATAGCTTGCTGGTGGCATCCTCGTTAAACTCCAACTCCTGCAGCGGCACCTCCAAGACTAAGGCATTATTGACGGCGTTCTGAACTCGGCCGAAGTGCAGCACTTGCGTACGGAACTCGAAATCGTTGGGTAGTTGCGGGGCGCTGAGCGCCTTCAGCATAGGCGGTTCGAACGGCTGGATGCCGAGTCCCGCGACCGGCGGCAGCGCGAAATACCCGGCGCGCGCCTGTATCCGCAAACCTGATCGCTTGGCTTTGACCGAAATAGTGCGATAACGGCCGTCGTACTGTTGAATGGCCGGCTGGTAATTAGCCTCGTAGTAATTCGCCAGATCCTGCATTAGTTGGCGCGCTGGTTTGCGCAGGTCGTTGCTGTCGCCCATGTAGAAGCCGCCGGTGCTCTCGGCCAATTCCATTAGGGGAGCCTGCGAACTATCGTTCACCGCCTGTTCGGCGCGGTCCAAGGCCGTCACCTGGTCGCGGGTTACGGCCCGCGGGTTGGGTCCGCCGACCACGCTGGGAGGGCCTCCGCTCTGCACGGCAGCCGGACCGGTTTGGGTCATGGCGTTGAAGCTGGACTGTGCCGCTGCCCCCAGCATGGTGCGCGCGGCATCGTTCCTGGCGGTGATGCTGATGCCGCTCGCATCCACGGCATAAAAGCTGATATTGGCGCGGTTGGCGGTGCCGATAATCGTGCGCAGCATCGGCTTGGTTGCCATGGTGACGCGCATCCCCTCGCAGAAATACACCACGGTCTTACGGCCGGGCATGCGGGCTTCCTGACGCGCCAGGGCCAGCAGGGCGTCGAGCGTGGGACGCGCCTGTTCTTCACGCTCCATCTGTTCGGACATTTGAATGGTGTCCCGCAACATCTGTGCCATGGAGGATGCCGTACCGGTGACCGCCGTTAGATCGCCCTGGAGCGCACGATCATAGGCAACCGGATCCCCGACGATACCCTGCATAACGTTCTGAGCGGCCGCGGTGGTGACCGCGCGGTTGGGCTTCGCAGAGCCGGTCACCAAGCCGATGGCTTTGTTTAGCAACTCCGTATCGGTGGTGAAGCCCTGCACCAAACGTAATCGATGGTCGATCGACAGCACTGCGAAGTAGACCTTTTCCCCGACCCTGGTCTTGATCATTTCGGCGGCGGCTTCGCGGGCCAGGCGGGCACTGTCTGCGCCGACCCGCTCGAATACGAAAGTAACCAAGCGGATGGACCGCAGCGGGTCGAGTTTCGCGGCGGCGGCATCGGCCTCCGTCGCGGCGGGGCCAGAGACCATCCGCAAAGTCGACAGTTTTGCGAGCTGGCCGTCGTCTCTGATCTCGATATCTTCCGGCTTAAGGTCCGTGACGGGCCGGCCCTTCTTGTCTCTGACCACCAAGTCAAGTGAAACTTCCTCAGTGGTTGCAACGATCTTGAGGCCGGTATCGGGCAGCGGCGGCGCCTGCGTTTG
>DATGGM010000002.1:0-22217 GCA_035308525.1 Bryobacteraceae bacterium | reverse complement strand
CATCATGCTGGCGACGGTCGATCAATCGGCGGGTTACAAGGGTATTACCGCCTTCATCGTGGAGAAGGATTTTCCCGGCTTCAGCGTCGGCAAGAAGGAAGACAAACTTGGTATTCGAGCCTCCAGCACTTGCGAGCTCATTCTGGAAGATTGCCGCGTGCCGAAAGGCAACGTGTTGGGACAGGTTGGCAAGGGATACAAGATCGCCATCGAGACGCTGAACGAAGGCCGCATCGCCATCGGCTCCCAGATGATCGGCCTGGCGCGCGGCGCGCTGGAGCACGCCGTGGCCTACGCGCGCGAGCGCAAGCAGTTCGGCAAGACCATCGGCGAATTTCAAGGCGTGCAATTTCAGCTCGCCATTATGGCCACGGAAGTGGAGGCCGCGCGCCTGCTGGTGTATAACGCCGCACGTTTGCGCGATGCCGGTCTGCCGTTTCAGACCGAAGCCGCCATGGCCAAGTATTACAGCTCCGAGATCGCCGAGAAGGTGGCGTCCAAGGCGATCGAAGTCCACGGCGGCGTGGGCATCACCAAGGATTATCCGGTGGAGAAGCTATATCGCGACGCCAAAATCGGCAGGATTTACGAGGGAACCAGCAACATTCAGTTGCTCACCATCTCCAAGAAGCTGCTGGGAAAGTAGCGAAACCTGCCGTTTTTGAGGAACGTCTCTTCGAAGAGGGGAAAATGTATCGACTTGCCCAAATAGTTCTGGTTTCGGCAGTGTGTCTGCCTGCTTGGGCGGACGACCCAAACAAGGCGGCGGTCACGCCGGCCAATGTGACCGCCGGCACGGCCGGCGTCAACCCCGACGAGATTATCCGGAAATTCGCCGCCAAGGAAAAAGAGTTTTCCCTGGCGCGGGACAACTACACTTACCGGCAGACCTCCAAGATCCAGGAGTTAGACGAAGGCGGCTCGGCTGGCGGCAAGTGGGAAATAACCGAGGATGTGGTCTTCTCGCCCGATGGCAAGCGTTCCGAGCACGTGGTGCGCGCTCCCGTCTCCTCGCTCGAACATCTGCTGCTGAGTCCGGAGGACATGGAGGACCTGCGCAATACGCAGCCATTCGTGCTGACTACCGATCAACTCCCGTTCTACGATATTCGTTACCTGGGCAAGCAGAACGCCGATGAGATTTCGTGCTACGTATTTTCCGTCAAGCCCAAGAAGCTGCTGGCGGGCAAGCGCTTTTTTGAGGGACAGATCTGGGTGGACGACCGGGACTTCCAGATCGTCAAGACTTATGGCAAGGCCGTGGGCCTGCTGAAGAAGAGCGACGATCAGCAGTTTCCGAAGTTCGAAACGCTGCGCGAGCAAATCGACGGTAAGTACTGGTTTCCAACTTACACCCACGCCGACGACACCCTGCATTTCAAGGATTACGACCAGCGCATTCGCATGATCGTGACTTACAAAGATTACAAGAAGTTCCAGGGTAAGTCGACGATTACCTTCGGCGATGTGGTCGACGATAAATCCGACAAACCCAAAGATCAACCCAAGAAACCCTAGCGCGCGTCTAACTCGAACGCCACGCCACTGGAGTTGCCATTGCAGCAGTGTGGAACGTACGCCATGGTGGCAGCCGTAGCCAGCGAAGTTGCCGCCACCAGAGCTCCGGGGAAAGCCATGGTCCGAATGGAGGGCATGTTTCGCATGTTACCATCCGGGACATGGCTCGAATCACTCCAATCAACAATGGCCCGTTGCGCATCGAGGGCGAGTTCACCATTCACGATCAGACCGGCGCGGAGTTCGGACTCGCCGGCCGCACCGTCATCTCGTTGTGCCGCTGCGGTCAATCGGCCAATAAGCCGTTTTGCGACGGCACTCACGGCCGCGTCGGCTTCCAGGATACTTGCGCGGCGCGCGAACTCCCGCCTCCCAAACCCAAGTAGGACGCGCTTCCCGGCGCATGCGGCCGGTGATACTATCGGACCATGCGGTGTCTCCTGTTTGCCCTATTAGTCTCCAGTGTATTCGGGCAGCAGCGGTTTCCGCCCGACATTGTGTCGCCGGAAGTGCTGGCCCGCCGCGATCCGCTGAAAGCCGACCCCAGGCACTACAGTTTGGATTTCGAAAACGAGCGCGTGCGCGTAATCCGGCTCACCCTGAAAGCCGACGAAGCCGTGCCCATGCACGACGACGTGGATGCCATGGCGGTTTGCATTCAGGATTGCCACTTGCGCTTCACCGAACCCGGCGGCCGCCTCCAGGACGTTCACATGGCGAGCGGCGAGACGCGCTGGCTGTGGGGCGACACACACTCGGCCCGGAACCTGAACACGCAGCCGATGGAAATGATCTTCATCGAGATGAAGGCCGCGAATAAAGATCGATAATCCGCTCGATGGCGCGGCGGCAAACCGCGCAGAAGCCCACTTCATCGCGCGTGAACATCATGCAATCGGCCTGCGGGCGGTAGTAGCCGCGTCCCTCGTACATGGCGCCTTCGAACGCGCCCACCGCGTGCCCCTGCGGACCGGACCCGAGCAGCGCCGTTTCCTTTTCGCGCTCTTCGCGAAACAACGCCTCCATCTCGTCCTCGGACCGATGCTCCGCGCGGATCTGGCGGCGGCGCGCCTGGATCTGTTTCTCGAGAGCTTCAAACTGTTCCTTCGGCCAGGGCGTGGGCAAGGGAGTGCCGGGCGCCATCAGCGCGCTCCACTTCGCCGCGCGGGGATCGGCGGTCACATTGGGCTCCCACGGTTCGGGACGCTCGGTGGCCGCTTCATACGCCACGTCCGAAGTATAGTATTCGTCGGCCAGACCGGCGAAATGATGGCCGAATTCATGGACAAAGACATACGGCGTGAAAGCGTTGTCCGCGGAGACGGTAGCGTACAGGTTGAAGATCCCGCCGCCGCCGTACTTGCGGTCGTTCACCACGATCTCGATGAACTCGTAGGGCGCCGCCGAGGCTGCTGCGCGCATCCGCTTATTGTCGAACGCCAGCACGTAACGTTCGCTGCCGAATGCATCGTACGCGGCGCCCAGCGGCGACCGGCGATAGATGCTGTCCGACGGCCGCGAGACGCCGCTCTCCTCGGACGGCGTATCCACGGCCCACACGTTGAAGTCGGCGCGGCGTTCCTTGAATGGAGAGGTGGCGAACAGCAGGCCGGCCAGGCGGCGCGCGTCGTTGTGCCATTTTTCCATCTCCCCGGCGGTGTATCCGTCGCCCATGAGCAGCAGGTCCACCTTGTCGCGCGGCTCGCCATTCTGCATCACCGCCCAGACCTTCACGTTGCGCGGCGGCCCCGCGCGGTCGATGGCCTGGTCTTTGGGATCGACCGGCAGAGACCACAACTCGCGAAAGCCGCCTTGCGGGCTGCGACGCTTTACCACCACCCGCACGGCCGCGGCGGGGGCCGGAAAGCGCAGGGACTCCGAAAACTGGCGGCGGACCTCCTTGGCCTCGGGCGTCTCCTGCCACTCGCCGAACACACTGTCGAAGCCGCGCGAATAGAGCACCCGGTTGGTCTGCCTGTCGAGTATTTCAAAGAAATACTTGCCCAGGTTGGTGTCGTCTATAGCACGGTCCAGGCGCCCCGGCCACGCGCCTTCAAGCACCAGGCCGTCGAGTGAGAGCTGCTCTTCGGTGGCCGTGCCGCCGTGGTAAAGATCCAGCCGCATGGTGCGCGGATCCGCAGCCTGGGAAGCCGATATCGCCATGAATACCAGGAATAGAGTTCTCAAGATTCAACTACTTTAACTTGTAGAAGCCGAATGGCGTGGGATGGTATTCGCCGACCAGATCGACGTTGGTCTTCGCGGGGATGCGAGCCTCCAGCCCCAGCGCCCAATAGCAGGCATTGACAAGCATGCGGCGCAGGCCTTCGTTGAGCAGATCCTGGGATGCGCCCATGGTGCTGGTGAAGACCCGCGCGCCCCTGTACGTCTTGACCCAGGCGATGGGCAGCATGGGATCGTTCGGCTTGCCCGGCGCGGCAGGATCGTTCGGGTGCATGCCGTCGACCACCTGGCCGAGCACCAGCGTACGGCAATCGCCGGGAAGCGGCAGGCGCACTTCATACACATCGGTGGGTCCCCAGATATCGCCGTCGCCAATGCCGCGCAGAATGGGATGGTCCTGGGCGCCCTTGGCGATGATGCCGCGGGTGCTCTGCTTGCCATGCTCGCCGTGATGGTCGATCCAGGTTTCGCCCAGCACCTGCCGCCCGAAGCCGCCATCCCAGGTTTTGCTGTTCCAGGTGTAGCGGGAGTAGGTGGGGCTGCTCTTCAAATCAAAAGCGTGGGTAGCCGTGCGCAGACCCACGATGGGGCGGCCGGACTCCACGTACTCCACGATGTGCTTCATCTGGCTGTCGGGCAAATCGCGAAAGCGGATCAGCACGAGCAGCAGGTCGGCGGCGTCCAGAGCCTCGAGCCCGGGGATGTTGGTATGCAGATCCGGCCGGATGGCGCCCGTCGCCGGATCGATGGAGTACAGCACGGTGCACTCGAAACCGTGCCGCTGCGACAGGATTTTCGCCAACTGCGGCAAGCCCTCTTCGGAGCGGTATTCATCGTCGCCGCTCACCAGCACGATGCGCTTAGGGGCGCGCGCGGCCAGCGCCAGCGGCATCGCCAGGAGATCGCGCCGGGTCATGGAACAGGCGCCGCGCGCAGCGGCCCTTCGGCAAGATCCACCCAATTATCGCCGGTATTCCGCACGAACATAGTGTGGTCCGCCCGGAAGGCGCGCGGACCCGGGTTTTCGCGCCAGCGGCGCCCGGCCAGATCCAGCAGCGGTTCCACGCGCTCCGGCGGGATGTCCTGGGCCAGCGTGATATGGGGATGATAGTCGAAAGGCTCGGCGAACGCCAGCGCGCCGCGATTCAGGGCGGCGTGCATCTGCCGCAACTGGTCGCCGCCCCGGGTCACGCTGATGTAGATGACGTCCGTAACATCGAATTTCTCGATGCCGCCCAGTTGGACCTCGAACGGCGCGAAACCCGCCACGATGCCGCGCGCCTCCTGGATGGCAGCCCAGGCCGCCACCGGCAGAGGCCGGGGCGGAAGCACGCTGACGTGCGCATGCGGATTGCCGCCGGGCACCAGTTCCAGCCGCAGGTCGTCCAGAAAGGTGCAAAGGGGCTCAGGGACATAAATCACCAGCGCGTATAGACCCGACCCTTCACCCTCCGCGGGCGGACCCGCCCCGTTTGGCTCCACTTGCATCTCGAATGACGGCTGCCCTGTATTATGGCACATCGCACGTCCGCCGACGCGCGCAGTCCTGCTAACCTTTAGATGAAAATGAATCCTTTATTGAACCTGACGTTCGCAATTCCTTTCGATCAGATCCGGGCGGAACATGTGCAGCCGGCCATCGGCGAGCTTTTGCGCGGCGCGCGCCAGGCTATCGATGCCGTGGCGGCCGATCCACAGCCGCGCACGTTCGAGAACACGTTAAGGGCGCTGGATGCCGCCACCGAACCTCTGGATGAGGCGATGGCGGTAGTGCGGCATCTGGAGAGCGTGGCAACCTACCCCGCGCTGCGCGAGGCTTATAACGCGGTGCAGCCGGAAGTGAGCGCGTTCTATTCCGGCATTCCGCTGCACGCCGGCCTTTGGCGGGCGATCAAGTCATACGCGGCGACGGACGAAGCCCGCGCGCTTACGGGGACCGGCCGCCGCTTCCTGACCAAGACCATAGACAACTTCCGGCGGCACGGCGCGGATCTCGACCCGCAGGACAAGGCGCGGCTGGAAGCCATCGATATCGAGCTGGCTAAAGTCACCACCAGATTCTCGCAGAATGTGCTGGACGCGACCAACGCTTTCGAGCTGGTGATCGCCGATGAAGCGGCACTGGCGGGCCTGCCGTTATCGGCCGTAGCGGCGGCCCGCGAGAGCGCCTCGCAGAAGGGCGTGGATGGCTGGCGCTTCACGCTGCAGGCGCCCAGTTATCTGCCCGTGATGACGTATCTGAATGACGCCGCGGTGCGCGAACGGATGTACCGCGCTTATGCCGTCAGGGCCAGCGGCGGCCTATACGACAATCGTGCGCTGCTGAGTCGCATCCTGGAGATGCGCCGCGCCAAGGCCGGGCTGCTCGGTTTCCGTCACTTCGCGGACCTGGTGCTTTACGATCGCATGGCCCATACCGGCGAGCGCGCGGAAGAGTTTCTGAAAGACCTGAAGCGCCGCACCGAAACACATTTTGCGCGCGAGAACCAGGCGCTATTGCAGTTCCGGCGCAGACTGGAGGGTGCGGACGCCCCGGAACTTCAGCCCTGGGACGTGGCCTATTATGCCGAGAAGCAGCGGGCGGCGCTCTACGATTTCGACGAAGAAGAACTGCGCCCGTACTTCCCGCTGGAGCGCGTGGTGGCCGGGCTCTTCGAAACCGTGGCGCGCCTGTACGGCATTCGCGTGACGGAGGAGCCGGGCGTTCCCGTGTGGGACCCGCGGACGCGCTATTACGCCGTCGACGACCGGGACGGCAGCTTCATTGGCGGATTCTACGCGGACTGGTATCCGCGCGAGAACAAACGCGGCGGGGCGTGGATGGACGCGCTGATCACCGGGTATCCGATGAGCGGCGGCTTCCGGCCGCACCTGGGCCTGATTTGCGGCAATCTGACGCCGCCGCTGGCGGATCGGCCCGCGCTGCTGACACACTACGAAGTGACCACCATCTTCCACGAGTTCGGGCACCTGCTGCATCATCTGCTGAGCCGCGTGGAGGTGCGCAGCCTGGCGGGCACCAGCGTGGCCTGGGATTTCGTGGAGCTGCCTTCGCAGATCATGGAGAACTGGACCTGGGAGCGCCAGCCGCTGGACCTGTTCGCGCGGCACTACCAGACCGGCGAGCCTATTCCCGCCGATCTGTTCGAGAAGATGGTGCGCGCCCGCAATTTCCGCAGCGCCAATGCGCAGATGCGGCAGCTTGGCTTCGGCTTCGTGGACCTGGCGCTGCACATCGACTACGACCCCGCGCGGGACGGCGATGTGGTTGCGTACGCGCGCGGCATTCTACAGCAATATTCGCCCGCGCCGCTGCCGCCGGACCACGCCATGGTGGCGGCGTTCACTCACTTATTCGCCAGCCCCGTAGGTTACGGCGCCGGCTACTACTCGTATAAGTGGGCAGAGGTGTTGGACGCGGACGCATTTACGCGATTCCGCAGGCATGGCATCTTCAGCGCGGAGGTGGGCGCCCAGTTCCGCGACCAGGTGCTTTCACGCGGCGACAGCGAAGACCCCGCGGAGCTGTATCGCCGATTCATGGGACGCGACCCGGATCCGAATGCGCTGCTGGAGCGCTCGGGGCTGCTGGCCGGGTAGCTATTCCGCCGAGAATTCGAAGGTGTCGGTGTTGGTCCGTACGACCAGGCGGCCCGCCCCCAGCGCCTTGCCTTCCGACGTGAAGAACACGGCTCCATCCGCGGACTCGCCGGGCGCCAGCTTCACCTGCACCAGCGCGATGGCGGAAGCGGCCGCGGCGGCTCTTAGTTTGGCGGAAGTCATCTCCGCCATGGCGGCCTGCCGGCGGGCCTCGTAGGCGTTGGCCAGGCGCATGTGTGGTATGCCGTACAACGCGTTCTCGTAAGCCGAAACCAGCTTGATCACGTCGCTGCGGCCACCCTTCTCCTTCAACAGCTCCACCACCGCGCGCGCGGGCCAGGCGTGCAATTCGGAGCCATCGTCTTTCTTGAACGTAAAGTCCTCGGGCCGGATGATGTATGGACCTGGGGAGCCGTTGGAAACCGCCACCTGCAGGATGATGAACTCACGCACATGGCCCGGTAAGTGAGCGAACATCACGGTGATCCCGCGCTTGGTAATTGTTTGATATTTCAGCCCGTTGGACTCGAACTCGATGACCTGGCCGGGTACGCCCAGACACAATCCCAGGAGTACCGTTACCGCGCGAACCAGACCCGAGCCCATGAGACTATATTACGATAAGGAGACTTATGGACACGGAACAGCCGTCGGCCACACCCAACGCCGGGATCCGTCCCAGCCGCTTCGGCTTACACCAGCATGGTCTGCGCAACATCAATATCGCCTACTGGAATTTAGGCACGGCGCAATTGCTGGAGCACGCGGTGCGGCGCCACGAAGGATTGTTCGCGCGGGGAGGTTCCTATGTGGTGCGCACCGGCCAGTTCACCGGACGCTCACCCAGGGACAAGTTTATCGTGCGGGACGCGGGCACTGAGACCGCCGTCGAATGGGGACCGGTCAACCAACCCATGCCGCAGGAGCGGCTCGGCCGGCTGTACGCCAAAATGCTGGCTTACTGGCAAGGGCACGACCTGTACGTGCAGGATTGCTTTGCGGGCGCCGACCCGAGGTATACGCTGCCCATCCGGGTGATCACGCAATACGCCTGGCACGCGCTTTTTGCGCGACAATTGTTCGTGCGCCCGGATCCGCTGCGCACGCAGGATCATGTTCCCGAGTTCACCATTTTCTTCGCGCCGCGCCTGCAGGCCACGCCCAGCGACGACGGGACCAATTCCGAGACCTGTATCGTGGTCGACTTTACCCGCAAAGTAGTCCTGATCTGCGGGACCAGCTACGCGGGCGAGATGAAGAAATCGGTCTTCACGATTTTGAATTACCTCCTGCCGGCGCGCGGCATCATGCCCATGCACTGTTCCTGCAACGTGGGCCAGCGCGGCGATGTGGCGCTCTTCTTCGGGCTGTCGGGCACCGGCAAAACGACATTATCCGCGGCGCCCGAGCGGCGCCTGGTGGGCGACGACGAGCATGGCTGGAGCGACCACGGCGTGTTCAATTTCGAGGGCGGCTGCTATGCCAAGTGCATCCACCTTTCGGCGCAGAACGAGCCGCAGATCTGGAATGCCATCCGTTTCGGCACGGTGCTCGAAAACGTGGCGATAGACGCCGAAACACGCCTGCTGAATTACGATTCTGCGGAGTTCACCGAGAATACCCGGGCGGCGTATCCGCTCAAGTATATCGACCGGGCGGTGATCCCCAGCGTGGCCGGACACCCCAACAACATCTTCCTGCTGACCGCGGACGCTTTCGGCGTGCTGCCGCCCATCTCGCGGCTCACGCCCGAGCAGACCATGTATCACTTTCTGAGCGGCTACACAGCCAAAGTAGCGGGCACGGAGCGCGGCCTGGGCGCGGAACCATCCGCGACGTTCAGCGCGTGCTTCGGCGCGCCTTTCCTGCCGCGTCCGCCGGCTGCTTATGCCGCCATGCTGGGCGATAAGATGCGGCGGCACAAAGTAAATTGCTGGCTGCTGAACACCGGCTGGGCCGGCGGCGGCTTCGGCGCCGGGCAGCGCATGAAGCTGGCCTACACACGCGCCATGCTGAACGCGGCGTTGGAGGGGCAATTGGATAACGTGCCCGTGGAGCCGCATCCGTTCTTTAAGGTGATGGTGCCCAAAGCCTGCCCACAGGTGCCCGGCGAATTGCTGGACGCGCGGGGCATGTGGGCCGATAAAAGCGCCTACGACCGCGCCGCGCAGGAGTTGAGCGGCCGGTTCAGCCGCAATTTCGAGAAGTTCAAGAACATCAGCCGCGAAGTGCTGGAGGCCGGACCGGTGGTGCTGGCCGGCGCGGCGCGCTAGTCCGCTCGCAGGGCTTTCACCGGGTCGATGCGCACGGCATGGATCACGGCCGGCGCGGCGGCCAGCAATGCCGCACCCAGGATGGTCAGCGCGGGAAGCGCCAGCATGCCCCAGCCGGTAGGTTTCACCTGGTAGAGCAGCGTCTGGATGTATCGCGCGCACGCCATGCCCAGCACCAGTCCGGCGGCGGCTCCCAGCAGCACCATGGAGAAGATGCCTGCTGTCACGCGCCGCGCGATGTGCGCGGCGCGCGCGCCCAGCGCCATGCGAATACCGATTTCGCGCCGCCGCTGCAACACGGAGTAATCCAGCACGCCGTATAGCCCCACGCCGGCCAGCAGCAGCGCCACCATGCCGAAGAACAGCGCCAGCATGGCCAGCAGCCGCTCACGAACCGTGTGGGCCTCGTCAATCTCCTGCTGCGAGCGAATGTTGCTGGCGCGGAAGTCGGGCTGCGCGCGGGGGATCTCGCGGCGCAGGATGGAGGCAAGCGCCATGGGATTCGGAGCCGCGGTGCGCACGATGAACGTGGCGTTTTGGATCGGGCGCATGGCCCCCTTCTCGTCGACCGAGTGCATCGGCACGTAGACCACCGGCAGGTGCAGCTCGCGAATATCCCGGTAGGGAGCATCGCGCACCACTGCGGCCACCTGGAAGCGGGTCTCGCCTTTAGCGAACGAAGTTCCCAGCGGTTGCACGCCTTTGAGGAATTGGCGGACGAATTCCTCATTGACGATCGCGGCGCCCGGCGTGGTGTCGTCCGGCCGAAAGTCGCGGCCTGCGACCCAGGGAATCTTCATGGTGTCGACCCAGCCGGGCGAGACGCTCAGAAAGTAGGCCAGCACTGGTCCGGGCGGAGCGCCGTTGACTGACACAAAGCCGTTCCACGCCTCGCCTAATAGCAGCGGCCATCCGGCAATCGCCACGGACTGTACGCCCGGCAAAGCACGCAGACGGTCGGCCGCCTGGTCCCAGAAGACTGGCGGCTGGGCGCGTTGGGCGGCGGTTTCGACATTCAAAAGCCGCGGCGCGGAAAACCCCAGAGGCTGGTGCGACAAGCGCTCGAAGGTCGAAACAAACAGTCCGGCGAAGAACAGCACCAGAAAACAGAAGGCGGCTTGCAGCGCGATAAGGAAGTGCATCGAGCGGCGGCGCGCATGCGGATCGGCGCCGCCTTTCAGCGCCATGGCGGGATTGATAGCCGAGGCACGCAGGGCGGGCGCCAGCCCAAACAGCAGGGTCACCGCGAGCGTCAGCGCCAGGCCGAACGAGAATACCCGCCAGTCCGCCGGGAGCGCCAGGCGCGCCGGATTGTCGGGCGGATTGATGCGGCTGACCACGAAGGGCGCCGACCACCAGGTAAACGCGGCGCCCATAACGGCGGCCAGCAGCGCGATCAGCACGCCTTCCACCAGCACCAGTTGCACCAGGCGCCGGCGTCCCGCGCCGATAGAAACGCGCAGGGCCATCTCGCGGGCCCGCGCGGCGGCCTGGGCGGTCATCAGATTGGCGACGTTGGCGCAGGCGATCCACAACACCAACGCTACCAATACCGCCAGAGCCAGCAGGGCGGGGCGGTAATCCTCCTGCAGGGCGGAAGATCCGGCGGCGGCCGGCTGCAGCACTACTGTTTGGTCCAGCAGCTTTTCAATGCTCTCCCGGGACATGTTCTTGAAGCCCTTGGCGCGCTCCTCCTCGAACCCGCGCGAGATGGCGTGGAGGATGGCGCGCACCGGCTCGACGGCCACGCCGGCTTTCAATTGGGCCATAGTGCGGTGCCAGATCCAGTCATCATGCACCACGCCGGGATGCATCATGGTGGGCACGAAGATATCGGTGACGGTGCCCGGCACCGTGCCCGTGAAGGGCGCGTCCACCACCCCCACGATTTGGTAAAGAACCCCAGCCATACGAAATGTGCGGCCCACGATCTGGGGATCGCGCGCGAACCGGCGTGTCCAATAATCGTAGGAGAGCACCGCATAGGGATGCCCCCCGGGCTTCTGATCGTCGAGTTCGGTGAACAGGCGCCCTATGGCGGGATGCAGGCCGAAGGTTCCGAACATCCAGCCCGAGACGTATTGCAGATAGGCCTTCTCGATCTCCGGGTCGGACTTGTAGGTGAGCTCGACGCGCTCGGTGAAAGACACAGCGATTAATTCGGCGCGATCCTTGACGGCGGCGCGCATCAGCCGGAAGGACGGGTAACAACTGTCGCCGATGCGGACCTGGCCATCGAAATCCACGCCTTGCCGGACGACGGCGTACAGGCGGTCGGCATGCGCCACGGGCATGGGCCGCAGCAGCAGCGCGTCGATGAGCCGGAAGGCGGAGGCGCAGGCTCCCATGCCGATGGCCAGCGAGAGGATAGCGGCGGCGGAAGTCACTTTATGGCGGTTAAGCTGCCGCCAGCCGTAGACCGCGTCGGCCCGCAGCGAATCCAGCCAGGGAAGCAGCCGCAGGTCGCGGCTCTGCTCGCGCAGGCCCAGCGGAGAGCCGAGCGCGCGGCGAGCTTCGCCTGTATCGCGGCCCTCGCCGGCGGCTTCAGAGATGTGCGACTCGATCTCTTCGTCGATCTCCCGGTTCAACTGTTCGCCGCGGAATATGTTGGTGAAGCGCGACCACATCGACATGTCAGGCGGTCCTCAGAACACGATTTACCGCGGACGTCACGGTCTGCCAGCGGGATTCTTCGGCGGCCAGCTGCTTTTTGCCGGCCGCCGTCAGTTCATAGAGGCGGGCGCGGCGCCCGGTGTCCTTGGTGATCCATTGAGCGCGGATCCAGCCGCCCTCCTCCATGCGGTGCAGCGCCGGATAAAGGGAGCCTTCTTCGGCGTGGAGCACGTCGCCGGACATGTCCCGGATGGCGGACATGATGGCGTAGCCGTGCAGGCGCGGCTGGCGGGAGAGAATCTTCAGCACCAGCAGATCCAGAGAGCCTTGCAGCGAATCGGGTTTGGGCATACTCAGACTTCCTAGTATATAGACGTCTGAGGATAGCAAAAAGTTAGGCTGGACGTGCGAATTGCGTTAGAATCGGCAAACCATGGCAAGCTGGCAGGCCCACGCGATGAGTTTCCTGCTGCGGAACACGTTCAAGCGCAAGCTGGCGCGCGCCCGGAATGCGCTGCACGCGCGCGCCATCATGAACGGAGGGACATTCAAGACTCCCGCGGACGTTCGGATCGCCCCCGCCGCGCTGGGAGGCGTGCCGGGCGAATGGCTGGAGTCCGGCGGCCAACCGAAAGCGCTGCTGGTGTACCTGCACGGCGGCGGCTATTTCGCCTGCTCGACGCGCACGCACCGTCCCTTTACCACGGCTTTTGCACAGCGCGGATTGCGGGTATACGCCCCGGATTACCGGCTGGCGCCGGAGAACCCGTTTCCGGCCGCGGTGGAAGACGCCGTGGCCGTCTGGCGCGCGGTCAGGGCGGAGGCCGGAACATCTTTACCGATGGTCATCGGCGGTGATTCGGCGGGCGGCGGCCTGGCGCTGGCCACCATGCTGAAGCTGCGGGCGGAAGGCGATGCCCTGCCGGCGGCCGCGGCGTTGTTCTCGCCCCTCACCGACCTGGTGGGCATCGGCGAATCGCGCCGCACCAACGACCGGCGCTGCGCGATGTTTCACGGCCAGGGCATGCAGCGCGCTACGGAGTTCTATATGGGCGATGGCCGCGGCGATCCGCGCGATCCGCTGGCGTCGCCGCTGTACGCCGATCTGGCGGGCCTGCCGCCGATGCTGATCCACGTGGGCGCGGATGAGACCTTACGGGACGACTCGACGGAGTTGGCCAGGAGGGCCCGGGCCGCCGGCGTTCGGGTGGAGCTGACCGTGTGGCCGGTAGTGCCGCATGTCTGGCAGTTGTTTCATCCGTTCGTGCCGGAGGGGCGCCAGTCGCTGGCGGCGGCAGCCGCGTTCCTGCGCCAGACGGCTCATCCTCGCTGACGAGCCGTCAGCACGGCGGCGCCGGCGAGCATCAGCATGCCTGCCGCCGAGAAGGCTATTTGCGGCGACACGCTGGTCCACAGCATTCCGACCAGCGCGCTGGCGGCTAAGTCTCCCACGCCGTTGACGCTGCCGAGCAGTCCGTAGGCGCTGCCGCGCGAGTCGCGCGGAACCAGGTCCGCCGTCAGAGCCGACTCCGATGGTTTCTCCACGCCGACGTAGAGCCCCGCCCAGACGAAGAGCGCGGCAAGTAGCGGAAGGCTGGTGACCCGCGCCGCAAAGATCGCCGCGATGCCGAAGGCGGTCAGCGCTCCCATGGCGCAGCCCGCGGCGAGCATGGTCCGCTTTCCCAGGCGGTCGGCCAGTGCGCCGGCCGGAAAGGCGGCGGCGGCGTAGGCGGCGTTATGCAGGGCATAAAGTAGTGCTGCGATCTGCCCGGCGCGCAATGCGCCATGCGCGGGCGTGAGCAGTTGGGCGGCAGCCAGCACCAGCAGCGTATGGGAAAAGTCGCCTAATCCAAACAGACCCACGCCACCCAGCAGGCCCGCGAAAGCCCGCGGCAGGCTGCGCAGAGATCCCCAGAGGCGCAGATCCGGACGCGCGGAACTGGGACTCTCGCGCACCAGCAGGATCATGGACGCCACCGCCAGCAGTCCCGGAATGAGCGAGATCAGGAAGATGCGGCGATAGGGGGCGGAGGGGTCGGGCCGCGGGAGGATGGTCAGCAGCCAGACACCGATCAGTGGTCCCAGGACGGCGCCGGTGGTGTCGGCGGCGCGATGCATGCCGAACACTTTGCCGCGGTTCCCGGCGGATGCGGCTTCCGAGAGCATGGCGTCGCGCAGCGGGCTACGGATGCCTTTTCCAAACCAGGCCACCATCCGGCCGAGCAGGATCAACGGCCACGAAGCAGCCGCTGCCAGCACGGCGAGCGCGGTGCCCGAGAGGAAGTAGCCGAACGTGACGATGCCATGGCGGCGGCCGATGCGGTCGGAATACCATCCGGCGCCCAGCTTGACGAAGCTGGCCAGAGCGTCGGCGCCGCCTTCGATCCAGCCCAGCGCGGCGGCGGCCACGCCGATAGTGCCGGCGAAGCCGGGGAGCACCGCCAGTACCATCTCATAGCAGGCATCCGCGCAAAGGCTGGTGACGCACATGCCGGCGACATTGCGGCTCAGCCAGGATGGGCGCGCGGACATGGCGGTCAGTTCTTGATGCGGCCCAGCATCTGGTAGATGCGGATGAGCGCGGTATCCATGATCAGCTCGCCCGCTCCCACGGCGGCCGGAGACACGGCATTGTCCGCGCCGTAGCCGCCTTCCGCCACGGCTTCGATGGTGGGGAAATACTGGTGATAGCCGTTCGCGTAGCCGAAGAAGAACAACTGCTTCACGCGCGCGCGCTGCTTCAGCCGGATGGCATGGTTACTGAAGAACTCGCCGGAGACTCCCACCAGCGCGATGTCGCCATTCAGCAGCGCCACGGTGAGGCGCGGCCGGATGCCGTCGGCGTATTCGTCGACGAAGTTGGGCACCAGTTCCGGGAAGAACGCCTTTTGGTAGGCGGCCTTGACCACGGGATTTGCGAGATCGGTGCGCGAGGTGAAGCGCAAGCGTTCTTCGCGGCAGTCGAGCGAGGGGTGCGCCACCTCCTGCGGCTGGAGCGCTTGCGCCAGCTTGATGGCTTCGCGGGCGAGCGCCTGCCCGTAGGCCTGGTAGCCGCTGTTGGATCCCTGGTTGGTGGACTGGTCGCCGGCGGCGCCCTGCATGAAAATGGCGGCCGCGCCGGTCTGCTTGGTGATTTCGGCTTTCAGAGCCCCCACATAGTCCGCCGAGAAGCGCAGGTTGGAGGCGGGCAGCGTGGTGGGATGCGCGGCGAAGTTGACCAGGATGGCGATGGGCTTGCCCGCGGCATCGTCGAAGCGCATGACGGCCAGCTCGCGATCGCTGGGCTTGGGTTCAATCTTCGTATGGCGGTTGCGATTGAAGCCTTCGAGCTGGATTGAGCTCACGGCCAGGCGGGCGCTCGCGAGGTGCGAGTTGGCCTCCAGGATGGCGGCGACGATGCCGTCTTCCATCTGCTGGTAGTAGCGTAGCGCGGCATCGAAGCGGCCTTTGCCCTTACCCTCTTCGTCGGTCAGCTCGAGAACCGGACCATGATGCGTGTGCGAGCCGGCGATGATGGAATCGGCGATACCGGCCTGCTCCTTGATGCGCTGGCGGATACGTTGCAGCGACGCCTCGGCGGGCGCGCGGCCCAGGTCAAGGCCGGCGATGGCAATCTTGCGAGTGCCGGCTTGGATGACCAGTGCGTCGGCGTAGAGCGGGTCGAGGATCCCGGCGGACAGCGCGTCATGCCGGTCGCCATAGCCCCACATCGGCACAGGCTCGCGCGGGGTGATGTCGCGGCGTCCGGCGCCGGCCTGGAAGCTTTGTCCGCGGGCGCAGGCCGCCAGGAGGAATGCGATCGCCCATCCAGGGTGGCGCATGGACCGGCTCAGACCTCCAGGCTCCGCAGGTATGGAACGCTGGCGCGCATCAGATCGAGGTTCATCTCGACGAAGTAGTTTTTCAGGCCGGCGGTTTTGGCGGCGGTGAAGATCTTCTTCCAGTCGAGGGAGCCCTGGCCCACCGCCATCTGCTTGCGGGTGGCCGGCGACCAGTCCTGCACGTGCATGGAGACAAAGTGCCCGGGGTACTTGGTGAAGTACTCGGCGGCATCGTAGCCGCGGCTGATGGTGGAGCACTGAAACTGGAACTTGACCAGCTTGGGATCGAGGAGCCCGAGCAGCAGGTCATAGGTGCGCTTGCCATCCACCGTGGTGAGCTCGAAGTTCTCGTTGTGCAGGCCCTGCTGGATGCCGGCCTGGGCGGCGCGCTCGCCTATCTTGTTGTACTCCTCGGCGGCGCGCTTCACATCGTCCATGGTGGGGTTGCGGGGACCGTCGAGGCTGGGCACCAGCATCTGGGTGAGGCCGAGGTCCTTGGCCCAGGCGATGCGGCCGGCCTGATTTTCGCGCAGCTCCTTGATGTCGAAGTGGGAACTCTCGCATTTCAGACCAGCGTCTCCGATGATGCGTTTCAGTTCAGCGCCTTTGTACTTGGCGAGGCTGCCGAAGTCGTCGTGGTAGCCCACGGGCGAGCACAGCTCGATAGCCTGGAATCCGGCGTCGGCCAGTTGTTTAAGGGTGCCGGGAAAGTCCTTGGCGATCATGGCGCGGACGGGATAGGTCTGGCATCCGATGGGCATGCCCAGGGGATTGGCGGTGAGCCGGCGAACGGCTAGGGGAAGCCCGCCGGCGGCGACGGTCTTGAGAAGGGTTCTTCGAGAGAGTGGAGGCATACGGCGGCCATTGTCGCACGATTCGGGAGCCTTGGTAGCCGCCCCATCATGGAACATGCTCGGGCCGCCGCCGTGCACCCACGCGAATCCTTCGAGAAAGCCGACTCTGGACCCCGGCCCCGAGTAGGCCAGACACACCGCTGCGGCACTGAACACTCACGCCGCTAGCCTCCGACTCCGAGAGGGCTCCGCCGCACCGGTGGGGCGTTTGGATTTAAGGACAGTCCAAAGGCTCAACTTGCTTTTCGCAAGCCAGCAGCACACGCAATTGGCCATCCGGCCGCGTTCGGCCTTGTTCGCCGCGAAATTCGGTTTTCAGCCGGCGACTTTGAAGAATTGGTCGCCGGACTTCCGGCAGCGCAGCGCTTGCGGCGCGCAGTTGCTGGTGCGTCGCTAGGCCCCGCGCGTCTACCTCGAAAAGAAGGGTGGACATATCAGGGCGGCCTCTCTTTCCTGCGCCGGCGTAAGAAACATAATGTCCAGGTGCTGGGTGGTGTTGAACAGCGCGCGGAATTCCTCGTGGACGGATCTCACGACCGCATCCTTGTCCTCGGCGGAGGCCACTAGAGCCAGTGCTATTTCGGCAGGGCCTACGCTTCCATAGCGGACCCGCACAAGGTACGCCCGCCCGACCGTCTCCATGCCTTTAAAACGCGTGCCGAGGGCAGACTTCAACTGCCGCTCAGGTTTGCCGTCCTGCTCCCCAAGGAAAATGATGGCGGGCTCGGTTCGTTGGCTGTAGTCGTCGTACATGGGAGGTGCCTCAAAAGCGCAAAGGGGCGCGTCTTGCCGCCAGCGGATGTCCCCGCATACCACCCGAAGGCGGAATCGAATCCGAAATCGCGGCGGCTTCCACGCCCGGCGCGCCCGCTACACGTCCGCTCCAGCTCGTTGAAGAAGCCGAGTTGGTGCGCGTCGCGGCTGTAATGCTGCGGCCCCGCACAAATCGCGCCACCAGCACGTTGTTCGTCTCCATGCCCAGCGGAACGCTTTCGAGCTTCCACAAGCTGTGCAGCAGCAATCCGGCGCAGGTCAAGAGTCAGCGAGATGGCTAGGTTTCGCCGCAGTCCGCGCAGGGCATAGCGCGCATCCAGCCAGGTGGTTTCTAGCGCGGACATCATCGCATTATGTCGTAATATATCAAGGATGACCGCCCCGTTCCGTTACTATCTGCGCGTGCGCTACGGGGAGTGCGATGCGCAAAAAGTGGTTTTCAACGCCCGCTACGCCGATTACGTCGACATCGCCGCCAGCGAGTTTCTGCGTGCCTTGGGGTTTGGCCTGGCTTTCATGGGCGGTCCGCTGGACTTCCAACTTGTGAAGCAGACCATCGAATGGAAAGCCGGCGCCCGCTATGACCAGGTGCTGGAGCTCGCCATCCACGCCCGGCACTTGGGCAATACATCGTTCACGCTCGCCGCGGAGATTCGCGTGGCCGGCGAAGATCGCCTCATCGTCACCGTCGAGACTGTCTACGTGCTGGTGGATGCGCATTCGCTGCGCAAGACTCCCCTGCCCCCCGATTTGCGCGCGGCCCTCGCACATGGCGCGCCCGGAGTGGTCATTGATCACGCGGGATATCTAGGTTCGGCCGCACCTACAAATGAAGGCGCTTCAGCAGGCGCTTGAAGTCCGGCAGAAATTCCGGAAACAGGTTGCCGAATCCGCTGCCCGCCACACTGTTTGCCCAATTGATGGCCGTAGCCGGGACATTTCTGCTGGGCGGTGGATAGTACGCGTTGGAAAGCCCCGCCTGCAGGCCGCAGCCTAACAGGTTCGACCAGTTCACGGTGCGGTCTCCTCTGTCCGTTCGCGTGACGAATGCGCGGCTTAACGCATATCCGAAGCGCGGCCAGAAACCATGTCCCTGGCCCTTGGGCCGGTAGCGTGTGTCCTCGTGAAACGCGGAGGCCAACAGGAAATCGCTGAAAAAGTTCTGAGCTATATTGTCGCCGGTAACAGCGCCGAACCGCTCCGCCAGAGACCGCGCGCCGGCCCCATACTGCGGATCGGAACGGGCCGCCTGCGATACACCGGCAGTGATGCCGCTCGCCAGCAGAGTAAACGGCGCAACCGTTTCGTCCTGGAAGAACTGCCACTTCTCGGCCACCGACGGCGCCGGGGTTTCGGCCGGCGACGTATCCTGAGCGTCACACCACTGCGGCGCAAGCAGAGTCGCGGCCATGGTCCCCAGAACACACCATCCCCTCACATTTATAGGATGCGTCAAAGCGGCCTGGAATGCACCTATGTGATGCCCTGCACGCGCAGCGCCGCCCGCGCCGCGTGGTAACCGCACATGCCGTGTACGGCTCCGCCCGGCGGCGTGGATGAGGAGCACAGGTACACGCCCGCGAGCGGTGTGCCGTACAACCGGCCCGTAGGCCGTAGTATGAGTTGCCGCAGATCCTGCGCGCCCCCAGTGATGTCGCCCCCCACCAGGTTGGCATTGTGCCGCTCTAGGTCCGCCGGCGTCATGGTGTGGCGCGCCAGAATCGTAGCGCGGAACCCCGGCGCGAAGCGTTCCATTTGCGATTCGATGGCGTCCGTCATATCCGCCGTCGAGCCGTGCGGAACGTGACAATATGCCCACCCCGTATGTTGACCCGCCGGCGCGCGGCTGGAATCGAACAGGCTGGGCTGTACCACCAGCAAGAACGGCCGCTGGCTCGCCACGGTCCCCGTAATGGTGCGTTCCGACGCGGCGATTTCGTCCAGCGTTCCGCCCACGTGCACCGTGGCGGCCCGCGCGCACTCCGCGGCTGTCCAGGGGATCGGCGCGCTCAAAGCCCAGTCCACCTTGAACACACCCGGACCGTAGCGATACGCTTCCAGTTTGCGCCGGAAGCCGCCCGGCAGCCGCTCGCCGGCCATCGCCAGGAATTGCCGCGGCGTGACGTCGCACAGAATCATCTTTGCGCCGCCCAATTCGTCGAGCGAGTCGATGCGGTGGTTCGTCACAATACTCCCGCCCAGCGACCCGAAGTACGACGCCAGCGCGTTGGCGATAGCCTGTGCGCCGCCCCGCGGGAACGGCCAGCCCACCGCGTGTCCGGCCGCCGCCAGCACCCATCCGAAGGCCGCCGACCCGATCGCCTCCAGCGGCAGGATGGAATGCGCCGCGATGCCCGCAAACAACGCCCGCCCCGCTTCCGTGTGAAAGATCCGCCGGGCCAGCGGCGCCGCCGGCCAGATAGCCCGCGCGCCGAAGCGCGCCATCAGCCACGGATGCGCCGGCAGCCGCAGCAGCGGCGCCTGGATCATCGGCGCCAGATCCCGCCAGCCCTTCACCAGCGGGCCGATCGCCCGCCGGTACGCCGCCCCATCCGCCCCCAGGTGCTCGCAGGTGTCGTCGAGCGACCGCGCCATCACCGCGGCCGATCCGTCATCCAGCGGATGCGCCATCGCCAGCGGTGTGTGGATCCACTCGAGGCCATGCTCCGCCAGCGGGAAGGACGCAAACGCCGGCGAGTTGGCCGCCAGCGGATACACCGCCGAGCAGACATCGTGCACGAACCCGGGCAGCGTCAGCGCGCTCGAGCGCGCCCCGCCGCCGATGGTGGACTGCGCCTCGAACACCGTAGTGCGCAGACCGGCTCTTGCCAGCACGATGGCCGCCGTCAGCCCGTTCGGCCCGGAGCCGATCACGCAGGCTTCCTGGTTATGGTTGGCTATGGCTTTCCTCCGCGACCCGCGAAACCGGCCCGAAATACGTGCCTGCCGGCTTCCGCGTCCACCACTGCCCGGTCGCGGCGCGCTCGGCCGGAGTGGTGAAGTGATACTCATACAATAGCGCGCGGACGTAGCGCGGCGGCCGCTCCGGAAACGGATTCGTGCGCAGCAGCGAAAGCACCGCGCGGTCTCCATCCAGCAGCTTCATCACGAACCTTTCGAACCACCACTGCGCTTCGGAAGCCGAGAACGGCGCGAACCACATCAGCCAGTCCAGCCGCAGGTGGTAAGGCGCAACCTGCGGCGGCATGCGTCCAAGGTCGCCGGGCTTGCCGCGGAATTCGTATTCGCGCCACTTGCTCGACGGCGTCAGCATCGCCTCTTCCGTTCCTTCCACGATCACTTCGTACCGCGGCCGCGTGATCGACCCGAACGCGCCGTAGGTGCCCACCAGGTGAAACCGGTTGTAGGTCGTATTCATCACCTGCGCCGGCGACATCATATTGCGCACCGGCGCGATGCTCAGTATCACCACCAGAACGCCTACTCCTGCCGTCGCCAGGCGATGCGCCATCGCCGGCCGCTCGGTCGCCGGCGGGCGCCTGCGCAGCAGCCTCGCCAGCACCCGGTCGTCGAATGTGCTGACCGCCAGCACCATGGTCAGTGCGTTCAGCCACGACAAATTCCCGCCCGCAAAGATAAGCGCTTGAAAGGCAATCGTGATGGCGCCCGCCATCGCGCAGATGGGCTGCGGCAGGAAATAGCCGAACGGCGCCACCAGCTCCCCGAAATGGTTGAACAGCACGCCCGACTTGTGAAACCATGCAGGCGCCCAGTGAAAGAACCAGCTCAGCGGACCCGGCATGGGCTGCGTCTCATAGTGATAATTCAGGCAGGTCAGATCGCGCCAGCACGGATCGCCACGCATCTTGATCAGGCCCGCGCCGAACATCAGGCGGAACAGCAGCCATCTCAATAGCCAGATCCCTATCGTCTGCGGCGCCACCCGCCGGCTGCCGAGAAATATCGCGTAGAAACAGGCTTCCAGCAGTATGGACTCCCACCCAAAGCCGTAGAAGATCTGTCCGGTATTGACGAACGAGATGTACAGCACCCACAGGAGCGCCCACACCGTCATCGACAGCACCGCCCCGAAGCGGTCCGCGGCGCCCACCAGCGCGATGGCCGCCAGCAGCACGCCGGCCCACGCGGCCAGCGTGAAAGTAGTGTCATTGGGCGCCAGGTAGAACAGGCTGGGCGAACTCGCGAACGGAACTTCCGCGGTGAACCGCGGCACGGGCAACAGGCCGTGCTCGCCGAGCAGAGGCTTGAATTCGAACGCCGCGTTCAGGAACGCGACCAGCAGAATCAGGGCCAGCCCTCTCTGGTAGGCCAGCCGTGTGAGCCAGAAAGTCTCCGACCCGATCCAGCGCATCGTGCGTGCTCCGATAGTATCGCACTGTGCGCCATAATATTTCTTGATGACATCCGATCCGAAGCGCGATCTCTTCCGCCACACCCTCGCCACCCTGGCCTATCGTGGCGGCAAAGCCCTGCGCGGCGCGCCCCCGAATTTCGCCGGCTATCGCGCCGCGGAAACCACCCGCACGCCTGAGCAGATCCTCGCCCACATCGGCGACCTGCTGGATTGGTCCCTTTCCGTGGCTAAGGGAAAAGAAGAG
>DATGGM010000001.1:0-53367 GCA_035308525.1 Bryobacteraceae bacterium | reverse complement strand
TGCGCGACCAGCGCCACAATCTCGCGCTCGCGCTGGCTCAACAGGGAGCGTTCGCGTTCACGGCTGCTGGAAGCCGGAGCACCCCCCGCGGCAGGTTCATCCGCGCCGGTCGCGAACTGCCGCATCACCGCGGCCGTAGTGTGCGAATCCAGCCAGATTTCGCCGGCGTTCACCTTTCGTATGCTCTTGATGAGCAGGTCCGTGGCGCTCTGTTTCAGGACAATACCGGAAGTGCCCAATTTCATGGCCTGCACGAACTCGTTTTTGTCCTCGGAGGCGGTCAACACGATGACCCGGGTGCGGTGCTTGCTGTTCTGCAGCCTCTGCAGCGTGGCCAATCCGTCCAGGCCCGGCATCTTCAAGTCGAGCAATAGGATATCGGGCTCGTGCTGCGTCAGCACATCCAGCACCTGCCGCCCGTCCTGAGCCTGCGCCACGACTTCGAAATCCGGCTCCAGGGAGAGCAGGCGGCATAAGCCGTCGCGGAATATGGGATGGTCATCAGCTACCACGATCCGGATCTTTGCTGCTCCCGCCGTTTCCGGAACCGAGGACCCCTCGAGGGAGCCGTTGTTTTCAGGCATAAACATCCAGTACTAGGCTTCATTTTAGAGTTCGAATAGTACTAAGTCAATCAATATATCCGAATGTAAGCATTTTCATGCCTTTCCGCGCCAACTCCTGAGACCGAAATCCGGTGACAGACTTCTGAATCGGGGTCTGCTATTGTAAGGGACTATGAGCGAAAAATGGGCTGAAGGGGAGTTCCAGCGCTTCTGGAAGCGACTTCAGCAGCTTGGACTGAACGCGTACGAATCCCGCTCGTATCTGGTCCTGTTAGGGCATCCGCGGTTCAAGGCCCTGGAACTGGCGGCCCGGGCGCACGTGCCGCGGCAGAAGATCTACGAAGTGCTGGACAGCCTGACGGAAAAGGGCTTCGCGCAAGTCGTGCAGGAGCGCACCAAGCTCTTCTCGGCGGTCGAGCCCAGCCTGGCCTTACCCGCCTATATGGCCCGCAAGCGGCAGCTCCTCGACCAGGAGTGGACCGACCAGGGCCGCGCCAGTGTCGCCCTGATCGACGATTTGAAGTCGGTGTACTCGGAAGGGCAGGGAGGCCGCGGGACACTGGATTTCCTGCGCATCGTGAGCGATCCGGCCCAGACCGCCGCGGAATATCGGCGGATGTTGTCGGAAGTGCGCTCGCAATACGTCGAATTTTCGCGGCCTCCGTACGCAGTGGATCCGCTGGATGAAATGCTGGTGAAACAGGCGCGCCTCTCCGGCGTGAGCTGCCGGCTGCTGCTGGAAGGCGGCACACTGGACGACGGCCACCGCCAAAGGCTCCAGGACTACGAAGCCGCCGGCGTGGAAGTGCGCCAGGCGGACGTAGTTCCGATGAAGCTGGCGGTGTTTGATGGACAGCAAGGCATGATCGCGCTGCTTGATCCGGTGATCACGCGGCCAACCTGGTCGGCCGTGGTTTTCAACCATGAAGCCATGGGTGAGGCGATGGCAGGCTTGTTCGAAGACCGCTGGCGCCGCGGTCGCGCGTTGTAAATCACAGTGCACTACCGCGTGATCAGTTTGGCCATCACGCGCGCCAGCGGCGAGTCCGGCGGAGGCGCGGAGTTGCAGGCCGGCGATACGCGCTTCCAGAGTTCCTCCGCGAGCAAGATGTTATTCTCGGCGGCATCACTCAATGAGGACGGATGCTGCTTCGCCAGCGCTTTTTGCGCGGCGGCCGGCGGCTCTTTCAAGGAGGGCGCCTGGCACTGGCCTAGCGCCTCGACCACACCGCCCAGCAATTGGCTGCTCCGACGGAACCGTTCAAAGGCGCCGAGTCCGCGGCGCGTTGGATCGAGCGCCATGATCTGCTCGCACGCTTCCAGGCGCTTTTCGGCCGCTGTGTCGTTGGGATTCAGCTTCAATGCGGCGCGCAGCGCATCGCGCGCGGCGGGATAATCGGACAGCGCGAATTCCGCTTCGCCAAGCCCGGCGAAAGCGGTCCCGTCCCGCGCGTCGCGCGCGGTGATCTCGCCGAACAATGCCGCCGCTTCCTTCGCCAGCCCGTATTGCAGCAGCAGGGGGGCGGTGCGCTTCTTTTCGTCGATGTTCACCGGAATGGCCAGCAGCGCCAGTAACTCGGCCTGCGCCTGCCGCCGCCGGCCCGCATTGCCCAGCATTTGCACCAGCTCCAGCCGCGTGTCGATGCGGTGTGCCGCGGCTGTCGCGGGCCACACGCCATCAATGGCCCGGTGATAAAAGCTCAAAGCGTCGTCGATGCGGCCTTCCTGGGCCGTCACCCGCGCCATGCCGAGATTGGCCGGGGCGCTGTTCGGCTCGCTGCGCAGCAGTTCGTTCAGGTAGATGCCGGCCTCGTTCAAGTGTCCGGCCTTGGCCAGGGCCAGAGCCAGCGCCAGGCGGTATTGACTGTTTTGCGAAAGCGCCAGGGCCTCGCGGTATTCGCCAATGGCTTGTTCGTAGAGGTCCTTGCCGAGCAACTGATTGCCTTGGTCGTAGAAGCGCTGCGCCCGGCCGGAACGCTGGGCGCGATAGTAGTAGCTGAGGAAACCGCCCAGCACCGCGAGGGAGATCACGGCGGCGAGCACTCCAGCCAACAGCGCGACAGGCTTGCCGGTGGACGGTTCGGATGCGGCAGCGGGCGCCTTCCCCATGGCGTACGCCGACAGAATATCCGGCATCGAGACGACGCCCTGCAACTCGTGGATATTCATCCGGCTCACCACCGGGAGGACTGGCAGGCCGCTTTCCGCGAGGCGCTGCATGGCGATGTCGAGGGTGTGATCGGGATGCACATGCGGAAGGTCCGCGTTAGCGGAAACGATCTGCGCAAGCGTGTCTTCCGGCCGGCTCTCGCGCGCGGCGCGATCCAGCTTAACGGCCGTCAACATACCGCGCAGGCCATTCTGATCGATGACCAGCCAGGCGCCGTCTTCCGGTTTCACTGAGGCTGCCGCATCGGCAATGCGCAGACTGGCCGCGAGCGGAGCGGCTGGCCGCATGGCGTTAGCCACCATCAGGAGTACCTGGCGGGCGCGGGCGCCCGTAGGCAAGTGAATGCCGTCCTGATGCTGCAGGGCCTCGTAGATCGGTTCCCGCTGCAGGCGGCTGGAGATGAAATAGCTGATCAGATTCGCGATCATCAGCGGCACGATGATGGAATAATCGCGGGTGATCTCGAAGATCATGATGACGGAGGTCAGCGGCACGCGGATGATGCCTGCAAATGCGGCGCCCATTCCGACCAACGCGTAGGCGCCCACGCTGCCGGTATAATCGGGCAGCAGGGAGTGCGCCACTCCGCCGACCGCGCCACCCATCATGGCGCCCAGGAAGAGGCTGGGGCCGAAGATGCCGCCGGCATTGCCCGAAGCGTAACAGGTAGCGGTGGCGATCAGCTTGAGGAGCACCAGCAGGGCCATGGTGCGAATCAGCATTTCGCCATTCAGGGCCTGGCCCACATAGTTGTACCCGACACCCATCACGCCCGGAAAGAACCAGCCCAGGATGCCGACCGTCAGGCCGCCCGCCACAGGCTGCCAAGCCACCGTGGATTTCGGCAGCGCCAGGAAGCGCTTACGCTGCCAGAGCAGCAGCTTGACGAATCCGATGGAGACGAAGCCGCCCACCGCGCCGAGCACCGCATAGATGAGGAATTCGAGTGGATTGACCAGTTGATACGCGGGCACATGGAAGAGTGGCTCGTCGCCCAACAGCAGGTGCAGCACGATCCAGGAAGTGGCGGAGCTTAGGACGATGGAGCCGAGCACCGGGGCATGCATATCGCCCATCACTTCTTCGAGCGTAAAGAGCACGGCGGCGATAGGGGTGTTGAAGGCGGCAGCGAGCGCAGCCGAGGCGCCTACCGGCAGCAACGCCTTTACGCTGCTCTGGCTGAGGCCCAGCTTGCGCCCCAGGACGGAGGCGATGCCCGCGCCCACCTGCACCGATGGGCCTTCACGCCCCAGGGCGATGCCGCTGGCCATGGTGACGGACGAAAGGCCGAACTTGCCGAGCACCGTGCGCAACGCGATGAATCCATCGCGAATAAATAGCGCGACTTTGGTCTGCGGAATGCCGCTGCCGCGCGCGTTGGGGAAGTAGCGCGCCAACAGAAAGCCGGCGGTCAGCGAGCCTATCACCGGAATCGTTAAACGGCGCCACGCAGCTCCATGCGCCGGGTAAAGGCGGGCGCCCAGGTTCTCGGTAAGCAGGATAAACGCCACCACTACGAGGCCTACAATGGCGCCGATGACCAGCGTCAGCAGTAGGAGAACTTTATCTTCGTGGTGGCGCGCGCCGGTCATGGAGCGGTCGGGAAGGTACGCGAAAGCTATACCAACATAATAACTGGCTGGTACCCGATCAAGCCTGCTTGCTAAAAGGTGGTGGACCTCAAAGGTGTTAGACAAGGACGTGCCCGCGTTGCGCGGTGCTAACGTGCAGGGATGAGAAGAGTCGCCTGGAGAGCCTTAACTGAGATGGGTTTCATAATCTTCCTCTTTTATTCCAATCTTTTGATGGGGGAATTTACGCGCTCCGGCATGGTGCGCGGAAGGGGCTTGGCTTGGGCCATCTTTGATATTTTTACCGAGGTCAATTTTGGCATTGCGGTGGTCGCGGCGCTTATCGGTTATCTTGTTGTGGAATTTCTCCGGAAAAGACTCTGAGCCCCGAGCCCCCGGCAACATCAAGCTCTGCCCCGTACGGATTTCCGGCGCTGCCGCGTCGTCGCCTATATAAAAAAACCGGCGGGCACTCGGAGGAGCGTGCCCGCCGGCCGGTTCCGCATCCTCGGATCCGGAACCTAACTCGATGAGGGGTCGTTCAATTTAAAGGACGTACGGAATCTCGGGACAGTTGCAACTGAGTTGCAACACGAAGGGTCACCGCATGTAAAATAAACTGAGGCGCGGTAAGCCCTCGTTTTCCAAAAGGTTGCGCTCCAGGTATTGTTTTTCCAGCATGGCCAGGTGCTCGGCTGACATCTTGGAGCGGTAGGGCCGCAGCTGGGCATCCAGCTCGCGGCGGGCCTGCAGGAGCTGCTCGGCGGACTGCCGGCTGCGCGCGGCGGCGATGGCCTTTTCCTCGAGTACCGTGAGGCGGCGCTCCAGATCTTCCAGATCCTGATAGTGCTGCGCGGCCTCCGCGGCCAACTGCTCCAGTGCGGCGGCGATTTCGCCGTAAGGCGCACCGGCGTGACGAACCGCGGCGGCGTTGCGGGCCAGGTAATCCCGCAGATCATCGAGCGGAAAGGGGGGCGCGGACTGCCGTGCGGCGGGGCGCTCGATCACGCCGGCCATCACTTGCGCTTCGGTGAGCACGGCTTGCGCGCAAAACGCCAGCGAGTTGACCATTTGGGTTTTAGACTTGCGCGCGCGCCAGTTCTCGAAGGCCGCATCGATGCCGCGCAGCACTGCTGGGAGCGGCACACCGGCATTCTTCCAGCTCTCGATCAGCGCCCAGTCGAGCGGCGACAGCAGGAACAGGCTGGTGCCGCGCACCGTCTGAAAATGCTGCTCGATCTCCGTGTAATAGTTGAAATAGTTGTAAGTCCAGTCGTCACTCACTTCGCCCGATTCCGTTCCCAGATGAGCCGCAGCCCTTCCAGCGTCAGGTGCTCGTCGATGATTTTGAGATGGCGGGAACCGCGGGCGATTAGCGCGGCCTGGCCGCCGGTGGCGATCGACTTGGTATCGGGACCCAGCTCGGCGATCAGGCGATCCAGTATGCCGTCGATCATGCCCAGCGCGCCGTAGTACAGCCCCGACTGCATGCTGGCCACGGTATTGCTGCCGATGACCTTGGCCGGTTCGCGGAACTCGACCATGGGCAGGCGCGCGGTCTTTGTGAACAGCGCCTCGACCGAGATGCCGATGCCGATGGCGATGGCGCCGCCCAGATATTCGGCCTTCGCCGAGATGACATCGAAGTTGATGGTGGTTCCCAAGTCGACGACCACGCACGGGCCGCCGTATTTGTCGAATGCGGCGACCGCGTTCACCAGTCGGTCGGCGCCCACTTGGTTGGGATCGTCGTAGCGGATGGCCATGCCGATATCGGTTTGGGGCGTGACGAAGAGTGGATCGACGCTGAAGTAGCGCTGCGCCATGGCGGCCAGGCTGGCATCCAGTGGCGGGACCACGCTGGCGATGATGATGCCTTCGACGCTGGGCAAATCCAGAGATGCGAGCGCGAACAGGTTGCGCAGCAAGATGCCCCATTCGTCGGCGGTCTGCCCGTGTACCGTGCGTAGCCGCCAGTGGCTGGTGAGGCGGCGCTGGTCGAAGGCGCCGATGGTAATGTTGCTGTTGCCGACGTCGAGGGCGAGGAGCATGATTAGGCTGGCCGGACTCCACCAGCGAGTATAAGGGATTCCGTGCCGTCGGCGGCGCGCAATTTCAGGAAGCCGTTGGGATTGAGGCCCGCGGTGATGCCCTGGAGCATGCCTCCGGGTTGATCGACCTGCACCTGTTTGCCGGTGACGTAGCTGGAATGCCGGGTGAATAGATCGAGAATCGTCTGGCGTCCGCCTTCCGCCAGCATGTGGCCGAAGCTGTCTATGGTTGGTAGCAGCGTAGCCAGCAGATCTTCGCGGGATTGTTCGCGGCCGGTTGCGAGACGCAGCGAGGTGGCCAGCCGCGCGATCTCAGGCGGGAAGGCGTGGTGATTCACGTTGATGCCGATTCCGGCGATGGCTGTGGAATCGATGAGCTGGACCAGAATGCCGGCGGTCTTCTTTTCGCCGAGCAATACGTCGTTGGGCCAGCGCAGATCGGGTTGGAGGCCGGTGACCCGGAAGATACTGTCGGCGACGGCCAGCCCCAGGGCCAGCGTCAACACGGGGAGAGAATCCGGTGGGAGGGGAAGGCGCAACACGACGGAGACGTAGAGTCCCGCGCCCTGTTCGGAATGCCAGGAGTGGCCGTGACGGCCTTGTCCGGCAGTCTGTTCCTCGGCTACTATTGCTGTTCCGGAAGGGCACCCGGCGGCGGATAGCGCGGCGGCTTCGTGCATGGTGGACGTGATCGACTCGAAGTGGGAGATCTGGCGGGTGGGGAACCGCCGGCGGACTGAGGCGATGTTAAGCGTCGAAGCCATTGACGATGCGCTTCCATTCGACTTTGGCCTTTTGAAAATTAACTAAGAGGCACACGGCGAGACCGGAGGCCTTCAGGTAATTGAGGCACTGCGCGGTGTGTTCATTGGCTAGCCGGTCGACACACTTTAGCTCGATAACCAACGAGTCTTCGACCAGGATGTCGGCGAAATAATCGCCGACAGCTTGGCCTTTGTAAGCTACTTTAAATGACGCTTGGGTGGTGGCTCGGATGCCACGCAGGTTGAGTTCTCGGAGCAGCGCACGCTCGTAGACCTTCTCCAGAAATCCGGCGCCCAAGGTGTTGGAAACTTCAAAGATCGCGCCTAAGACTTGCTCGGTTAAAGAATCCGAACATCGGCGTTCATCTGCGTTCATCTGCGGCCAATATATTTGTTGCGCTATGGCCCGAGAGTTCTCAAAACCGTTATTGGCCGCCGATGAACGCCGATGAACGCAGATAAGCAAGAAACTACTCCAGGGCCGTTATGATTTTGGCCAGCTCTGCCTCGTATTCAGTTAGCTTGGCTCGCATCGACGCCACCACATGCTCCGGCGCGCGGCTTAAGAAGGTCTCGTCGGATAGTTGACGCCGCGAGTTGGTGATGTTCTTTTCCAACTGCTCCTTCTGCTTTGTGAGGCGGCGGCGGTCAGCTTCCGTCATTGGAACCGGGGCATCCGGGGCGGGCATGTCGCCCACGATGATGGCCCCGGACAGCCGGCGGATGGTATCGGACCAGCGTTGGCCGACTGCCTCCTGCTCCGGCGCCAGCGGCGAATAGAATGTGGCCTTGGGAGGAAGGTTCAGGGCGATGCGCGCGTTGCGCTTCTCCAGGACGATCTTTTGCAGTTCTTCGATTTCGCGCTCGGCGGCATGATCCACGTGGTCGCGGCGATACTGCGGGTACTCGGCGAGCGCGATCGACACGGGACGCGGGGCATTGTCCTTCAGGCGCTGCCATAACTCTTCAGTAAGAAACGGCATGGCGGGATGCAGCAGCCGCAGAGCCGTTTCGAAGGCCGCCAGCACGTTGCGCCAATCGGCGTTCAGGCCAGAGTTCTCCTGGAAGCAAGGCTTCTTCAGCTCCAGGTACCAATCGCAGAATTCGTGCCAGAAGAAGTGCCAGAGCAACTGCGCGGCCTCGTGATAGCGATACTGCTCAATGGCGCGATTCACCTGCTCGGCGCAGGTATTCATGCGGCTGAAGATCCACCGGTCCTCGATAGCGACTTCGATGCTGGGTCCGGCTTCGGGCCGGAAGGTTTCGAGGCGATTGGGCAGCCACGGCTCGACGCCGGAGCGTTCCATGTTGACGAACAGCAGCCGGGCGGCGTTCCAGATCTTGTTGGCGAAGGCGCGGGTGCTCTCCATGCGGTCCTCGGAGAGCACGATATCGGTGCCCGGCGCGGCGCCCAGCAGAAGCGCCATGCGCACCGCGTCGGTGCCGTATTTTTCGGTGACTACCAGCGGGTCGATGGTGTTGCCGCGGGTCTTGGACATTTTCTGGCGCTCGGCGTCGCGCACCAGCCCGTGAATGTAGACCTGGCGGAAAGGGATTTCGCCCATGAACTCGCAGCCCAGCATGATCATGCGGGCCACCCAGAAGAAGAGAATGTCGAAACCAGTGATCAGGAGCGATGTGGGGTAGAACAGCTTCAGGTCTTCGGTTTGGTCGGGCCAGCCCAGCGTGGAGAACGGCCAGAGCCCGGAGCTGAACCAGGTATCGAGCACGTCGGGGTCCTGCAGGAGTTGGGAGGAGCCGCACCGCGCGCAATTGGAGGGCGCTTCGCGCGCCACGATGATCTCACCGCACTCCTGGCAATGCCATGCCGGGATGCGATGGCCCCACCACAACTGGCGCGAGATGCACCAGTCGCGAATGTTGTACATCCACTCGAAGTAGGTCTTGGTCCAGTTTTCCGGAATGAACTGGATGCGGCCGGTTTCGACCACCGCGATGGCTTTCTCGGCGAGCGGCTTAGTGCGCACGAACCATTGCGTAGAGATGAGCGGCTCGACGATGGCTTTGCAGCGGTCGCAGCGGCCGATGGCCAAGGTGTACGGCTCGACCTTTTCGAGCAGGCCGAGGCGCTCGAGATCTTCGACCACGCGCTTGCGGGCCTCGAAGCGGTCCAGGCCGGCGTATGGGCCGGCTGCGGCGGTCATACGGCCGTTCTCGTCGATTACCCTGATGCGCGGCAGATCGTGGCGTTTGCCCGCTTCGAAATCGTTGGGATCGTGGGCGGGGGTGACTTTGACGGCGCCGGTGCCGAACTGCGGATCGGCCAGATCGTCGAGAATCACCGGGATCGGCCGGTTCATCAGGGGCAGCTCGACGGTGCGGTCGTGCAGGTGTGTGTAACGCGGGTCCTTAGCGTTCACGGCGACCGCGGTGTCTCCGAGCATGGTTTCAGGACGCGTAGTGGCGACGATCACATGGGCGGCGGCCGAGTCCGATACCGGATAGCGGATGTGCCAGAGGTGTCCCTGCGTCTCGATGTTCTTCACCTCTAAGTCGGACAACGCGGTTTGGCATCTGGGGCACCAGTTGACCATGTATTCGCCGCGGTAGATCAGCCCTTTTTCGTAGAGGCGGACGAAGACTTCGCGCACGGCGCGGGAGAGGCCGGGGTCCAGCGTGAAACGCTCGCGGCTCCAGTCGCAACTGGCGCCCAGGCGGATCATCTGGCGCTTGATCTGATCGCCGTATTGCGCTTTCCATTCCCATACGCGCTCGATAAACTTGTCGCGTCCCATGGTGCGCCGGTCGAGACCTTCTTCGGCCAATTTGCGCTCGACAACCATCTGGGTGGCGATGCCCGCATGATCGGTGCCGGGCAGCCACAGGGTGTTGTCGCCGCGCATGCGATGCCAGCGGATGGTGACGTCGATTTCAGCGTGCTCCAGCATGTGCCCGATGTGCAGCGATCCGGTGACGTTGGGAGGCGGAATCACCAGCGAAAAGACGCGCGGATGCGGCTTGGCGGAGGCGTGGAAGACACCGCTGTCGATCCACCACTGAGCCCAGTGCGGTTCGAACCGCTGGGGCTCGTAAACCTTCTCAATTTGCATGGGAAACTACTATGATATCAGGGACCCGGATCACGCCAGCGCGCGGCGGCAATACTCGTAGCACTTGCGCACTTCCGCTACGGTGTCGCCGCCGTCATACTCGTATTCGATGTTGGCCGGAATCGGATACTTCTTGCGCTTGAGCAGTTGCAGCACGTCGGTAATGGGAGTGTCGGCCTCGCCGAAGGGCATGTTCTTCCCCTGGTTCTTGCCGCGGTCCTTGATATGCAGCGTCACGATGCGCTCGTGGTGCTCCTCAATGTAGGCCACCGGATCGTAGCCGGCTGCCCAGAAGTGCCCGATATCCAGGTTCACGGCGATGTATTTGGACATCTTCATGGCGGCCTCGAAGCTCTCGGGCTTGGCGAATTCGTTGGGGTCTTTGATGTTGGAATGGCCGTGCATTCCCACCACCATCTTGTACTTCTCGGCTTGCGCCGCGATGCGCGGAGTCACCGACAGGGTGGCGGAAGTGGTGATTGCCTTCACGCCCAGCGCCTGGGCGATGTCGAAGCCGCGCGCGATTTCCTCGTCGGTGAAATCGTCATGCATGTTGTAGGCGTAGGCGGAGAGCCCGATGCCGGCCTTATCGAATTTGCGCCGGATGGCGCGGATGTCGTTAAGCGAGACGGAGAGGCGCCATTTGCGGAGCGCCTCGCGGCCCTCCGCGCCGCGCGGCATCTCGGGCTCGACGTGTCCCATGGACAATTCGCAGGAGCTGAGACCCACGTCGATGAAGCCCTGAATGGCCGCGTCCAGGGGCCGGTCGCGAAAGCTGTAAGACTGCGCGCCGATCAGCACGCCGTTGACGCGCGAATCCAGCTTGGCATAGGCGCGCGCCAGGGGCAGGGAAGCCAGGGCCAGGCGCCCAAAATTCCGTCGAGAATACATGGCAGACTCCTCAAACACAAGCACCATTCTAATCGGGTTTTTTTGTTATGTTGCAGAGATGGGCGAGGCTGGGACGTTACTGGAAGTGCTGGATGCCGCCGAAGGCGCTCGGACTGCGATGGTTTTGCCGGACTCGGGCTCGCGCGTCACTTACGCGGACTTGAGGAGGCGCGTGCGCGGCATGGCGGCCGGCCTGAGCCAGGCGGGCATCGCGCGCGGCGATCGCGTGGCGCTGGCGCTGCCGAACGGTCTGGACGCCATCGCAGCCTTCCTGGCGGCCTCGACGGCCGGCACGGCCGCGCCCCTGAATCCGGGATACAAGTTCGAAGAGTTTTGTTTTTACCTGGCGGACACGCAGGCCAAAATATTGATGGTGCCGCCCGGCGAAGGCGCCGAGGCCCGCCGCGCGGCGGAGCATGCCGGCATCCCGGTTCTCACGCCGGAGATCGACGGCGCAGGCGCCGCTCCCGAGCCCGGCCCGGATGACATCGCGCTGGTGCTGCACACCAGCGGCAGCACGGGAAGGCCCAAGCGCGTGCCGCTGCGCCATCGCAACCTGGCGGCGTCCACGCGCACTATCGCGGGCACATATGCTCTCGGTCCGGAAGATGTCTCGCTCTGCCTGATGCCGCTGTTCCATGTGCATGGTCTGATGGCGTCGACGATGGCCACGCTGCTGACGGGAGGAGCGGTGGTGGCGCCGGCGCGGTTTAATCCCATGGCGTTCTGGCGGACGGTGCGGGATCATGGCGTCACGTGGTACTCGGCGGTTCCGACGATCCACCAGCTGATCCTGACCCGCAAGGGTGGCGGCGATCACCGGCTGCGCTTCGTGCGCTCGTGCAGCGCGGCGCTGGCGCCCGACCTGATGCGCCGCATGGAGGAGTATTTCGCGTCGCCCGTGCTGGAAGCTTACGGAATGACGGAGGCCTCGCACCAGATGGCCTCGAATCCCCTGCCGCCCGCCGCGCGCAAGGCGGGGTCGGTGGGGCCGGGCACGGGCGTGCGCATCTCGATCCGCGACGAGCAAGGCGGGGAACTGCCCGGCGGGAAGGCGGGCGAGGTGTGCATCGACGGGCCCGGTGTGATTCGGGAATACGAAAACAATCCGGAGGCTACTGCCAGGTCGTTCTTCGGCGAATGGTTCCGGACGGGCGATCAAGGCATTCTGGACGGGGACGGCTATCTGCGATTGACAGGGCGCATCAAGGAGCTGATCATCCGGGGCGGCGAGAACATTGCGCCGCGCGAGATCGATGAAGTGCTGCTGGCGCATCCGGGGGTCGCGGAAGCGGTCTGCTTTGGCGTGCCGCATCCAACCTGGGGCGAGGAAGTGGAAGCCGCGGTGGTTCCGCAGCCGGAAACGCCGTTGGACGAGGCTGCGCTTATCGGTTTTTGCAGGGACCGGTTGGCCGACTTCAAATGCCCGAAGAAGATCCACATCGTGACGGCGATTCCGCGCACCGCGACAGGGAAGATCCAGCGGCTGAATGTGGCTGCCACGCTGGGCGGGGCGCGTAAGTGAAGTTCGTGATCGCGGGCGCCGGTGCTGTGGGCGCCCACCTGGGGGCGGCCATGGCGCGCGCCGGAGTGGATGTCACGCTGCTGGCACGCGGCGCGCAGCTGCGGGCGATTCAAGAGCGCGGCGTGCGCGTGATCAGCCCGGATGGGGACTTCGAAGCGCATCCGAGGGTGACCGGCGACGCGGAATCCATCGGGCCGGCCGATGTGGTTTTCCTGGCGGTGAAAGCGCACAGCCTGCCGCAGTTGGCGCCCCGCATCGGTTGTCTGCTAGGTCCCGAGACGGTTGTAGTCAGCCTGCAGAATGGCGTTCCGTGGTGGTTCGCGCCACTGGATCGCGTGGATCCCGGGGGAGCGATCGCGGCGGCCATCGAAGCACGCAGTGTGGTGGGGGCGCTCGTTTATTTCGCGACGGAGATCGCCGAACCGGGCGTGGTGCGGCATGTGGAAGGCAGGCGCATTTCGATCGGCGAGCCGGATGGATCGCGATCCGCGCGCTGCCGGGCCATCGCGGAGACACTGATCGCGGCGGGGCTGCGCTGTCCGATCACCACGCATATCCGCGAGGAGATGTGGGTGAAGATTCTGGGCAACGTGGCATTCAATCCGATCAGCGCGCTGACCGGCGCCACGCTGGCCGGCATGACTGCCGACCCAGACGTGGCCGCGCTGGCCCGCACGATCATGGCCGAGACCGAATGCGTCGCCACCCGCCTGGGGATGAAGCTGCCGGTGAGCATCGAGCAGCGCATGGCGGGCGCGGCTAAGGTCGGTGAGCACAAAACGTCCATGTTGCAGGATCTGGAGGCGGGCCGGCCGCTCGAACTGGAGGCGGTGGTGGGCGCGGTGCTGGAGTTAGGCGAGCGTGTGGGCGTCGCGATGCCCGCGACGCGCGCGGTGTATGCCTGCACCAAGCTGCGCGCCGCTTTGCGCTAAGCCGGGACCACCGGCGAAGTGCAGAAGGCGCAGCGCTTTGCCTGGATGGGAATGGTGCTCAGACATTCCGGGCACTGCTTGGTGGTGGGATCGGGCGGAGCCTGGCCGCGGCGCATGCGCGCCATTACGGCATTGACCGGCACCACCACGAAGAAGTAGACGGCCGTGGCTACCAGCAGAAACGACACCGCGGCGTTGATGAAATCACCGATCAGGAAGAGGCTGCCGTTCACCGTGAACTTGATAGCGGAAAAGTCGGGTTTGCCGACGATAGCCGCGATCAACGGGGTGATCAGGTCCTTTACCAGCGCGGCTACCACGGCGCCAAAAGCGCCGCCGATGACTACGGCGACGGCCAGATCGATTACGTTGCCTCGCAACAAAAAGGTCTTGAAGCCTTTGAGCATACTTCCTCCGTGAGGCTTATTGTAGCGAGGATGTTGGGGTAATGGTCTTTAGTGGTGGCCGCCGCCGCCACCGCCGCCGCCGACGCTGCCACCGTGCGAAACCGGCGCGCTGCCCACGCTCGAAGAGATGGTGCCCGAAGAGACGTTCCCTACGCTGCCCACGGAACCGCCGCTATGAGATCCCGCGTGTCCCACGGAAGCGGAACTGCCAGATCCAACGGAGCCGATGGAGCCCGAATGCGAAGGCGACGGAACGCTGCGGTAGTTCACCGCATTATAAACACCAGAGTAGCCGTTCCCGTAACCATACCCCCCCCCGTAATAAGGGTTGTAGTAGTAGCCCGGCATGTAAGCCATATACACATTGAACGGGTTCCAGAAGGCATATCCATAGGGGCTGTAGAACGGGCTGTACCCCATGCCGTTTAGGCCTGGGACAAAGGTGTACATGCCAAAGAACGGATTGAAATACCAACCGCTCGAGAAGAATGGATCGCCGGAGAACATGGAGGTTCGCAGGCTGTTCGCCGCCGAAACATTGGCCATGGAAACGTACTCGGCGCGCCGTTCGCTCCAACGGTTCAGTGCGTCGGTAGTGGTTTTGTCGAACCGGTGCACGGCCATGGTGTCGAAGGCCAGCAGGTGGCCCTCCTTCACTTCGACCGTGTTGCCGCCGGAGGTGACATCCGCCAGGCCGTCAAAAACGCGCAACTCAGCGGGAGAAGCGTCGATCCGGTAGAGTCCCTTCTTGGCCACGTGGACCGTGGCGTCCTGGTAGACCACCGTGATGGAGTTGTCTTTCAGGATGTCGTCGGCCTCGATGATCGCCGAGCCGGAGAGGAACTCGAGGCGCGTGTCGATCAGCCGGTTGGTGATCATGCGGAAGGAACTGTTCTCCGCCAGACGCAGAAAAACGCCGGGAGTGAGAAGCACCTCGGCGCGCCCTTCATCGGTTTTAAGTATTTGGTTTTCTTTTACTTCCGGGAAGCTGCCGAATTTGCTGTCCACTGCCTGGTCGCCCACGTAGACTTCGCCTTCCACGTAGTGGATCAAGCCGGAGCGAGCTGAAATCACCGCCGACTGGCCCAGGGCGGCGATACTGCCAGCCGCGAGGGCCAGAATGCCTACCGTTAGTCTTCCTGCCGGTCGCATATGAACTCCTTACATCAGCTTCTGCCGCGTTTCGACGTTTGTCAATGGTCTACCGTTACTATAAACGGACGATGTGAGGAGAGTTCACACCTTTCAAGGCGTTCCGGGTGTCCACGATGAGGCGGGAGGCGGCGGTGATGGCGGCGTAGTCGAAGGAGGAATGATCGGTGAGGATAGCAGTGCAGTCGGCTTCACCGGCAAGACTCTCGGGCTGGGCCTCCAGATCGATGCCATCCAGATTTAGCCGCGGAACATGCGGGTCGCTGTAGGAAATGCGCGCACCCCGGCGTTTCAGGAGCAGCATGACGTCCAGGGCAGGGGATTCCCGGAGGTCCTCGATATTCTTCTTATAGGCGACGCCGAGGATGTGAACGTGGGATCCCTTCACAGGCTTGCCGGCGTCGTTCAGGGCATTTTGAATCTTATCCACGACGAAGTGGGGCATCTGACCGTTGATATATCCAGCAAGCTCGATGAAGCGGGCCTCGATGCCGGCCTGCTTGGTTTTCCAGGAGAGGTAGAACGGGTCGATGGGGATGCAGTGGCCGCCCAGTCCGGGGCCGGGATAAAACGGCATGAAACCGAAGGGCTTGGTGGCGGCGGCCTCGATCACTTCCCAGACGTTGATGCCCATGCGATCGCACATCAGGGCCATTTCGTTGACCAGGCCGATGTTGATCATGCGGAAGGTGTTTTCGAGCAGCTTCACCATTTCGGCGACCTGCGTGGAACTGACCGGGACAACGGTCGAGAGAGCCTGTGCGTAGAACAGGCGGCCCATCTCGGTACAGGCGGCAGTGGTGCCGCCGACCACTTTAGGAATGTTGGCGGTCTGGTATTTCGGATTGCCGGGGTCGACGCGCTCCGGCGAGAAGCACAGGAAGAAGTCGCGCCCGACCTGGAGGCCGGATTTTTCAAACATGGGCAGGAGCAGTTCGTCGGTGGTGCCGGGGTAAGTGGTGGATTCCAGGATAATGAGCATTCCCTCGTGGAGATTATTCAGGATCTCCTGACAGGAGGAGACGATAAAGCTCATGTCCGGATCCTTGGTCTTGCGCAGCGGGGTGGGGACGCAGATGTTTATGGTGTCCAGATCCTTAACCGCGCTGAAATCGGTGGTGGCACGCAGCTTACCGTTTTTGACGAGGGGGGATAGGACGCTGCTGGAGATGTCGCCGACGTAGGAATCGCCGTCGTTGACGCGCTGCGTCTTGTCGGAATTTACATCAATGCCGGTCACGTGGAAGCCGGCCTTGGCGAACTCGACGGCCAGAGGGAGGCCCACATAGCCGAGGCCCACGATTCCGACGCGCGCCTGGCGCGAGCGGATCTTCTCTTCGAGCAAGGCGGCGGTAGCGGCAGGAGCCGTGGTCATATTTCTATGATACAGAGGAACTTTATTGGCGGAGGGTGCGTTAACATTAATCAGTAGAAAGGCCTATCTATGCGTTTACGCCTTCTGGCCGCCGCAGTTCTCTCCATAGGATTAATGTGCGCCGCAGATCCTGAACTTCTCAGCCTGGCTCCGCCCGATTCGCAGGTGATGGCCGGGGTTAACGTCGAGCAGGTGATGCTTTCACCGCTCGGCCAGCATTTGTTGATGCAAGCCGAGCAACAGTCCGATTCCGGACTGCAAAAGCTGATCGACACTACCGGCTTCGATCCGCGGCACGATCTGCGCGAGATCCTGGTGGTCGGAAGGCCGGCCGACAGCTCGGGGATAGTTTTGGCGAGGGGCACGTTCAACGTGCCGAGGATCATGCAGGCAGCTCTGGCGAATAAAGGGACGGTGGAGAGCTATAAGGGCGTGCAGATCGTGAAAGGGAGTTCGCAAGAGAAGCAAGTAATCGCGTTTCCGGATTCGACGCTGGCGATTATGGGCGAGGCAGCCGACGTCCACGCGGCGATCGACAGGAAGTCAGCGCCGACGGCGGTCAGCGCGGCTCTGGCGGTGCAGGTGAACCTGGCGAGCACCACGGGGGATGCCTGGTTCGTCTCGATGGTGCCGCCCGCGCAATTGCAGCCCAAACAGAACGGGAACGCCGGCGCCCAAAACCAGGGGCTGAATCCGCTCGCGATGCTGCAGAACGTGCAGCAGCTCAACGGCAATGTGAAGTTCGGCGCCTATGTGGTGGTGACGGTGAAGGCCATTTCGCCGACCGCGCAGGATGCCTCGGTACTGTCGGACCAACTGAAGGGGCTGCTCGGCATGGCGGCGATGGCCGCCGGGAAAGAACAGGCCACGACGCCCGCGGTGGCGCTTTTGCAGAAACTCAACATATCGTCCGATGGGACGACTACAACGGCATCGCTCAGCATACCCGAGCAGCAGATCGAAGGGATGATGAAAATGAGCGGGCCTGCCGCGGTGACGCCGCCGGCGCATGGCCGGCGGAGGTAGATCAGGATCCGGCCAGCTCGTTCATACGCTCGACCTGCTTAACCAGGAACTGCATATCCGAGAACGGATCGCCGCCGAAGCGCGCCCAATAGACGCGTCCTTTCTTATCGATCAGGATGGTGGCGTGCAGCTCGATATCCTCGAAATCGTCATATGAATGGAAGCGGCGGGCCGCGGCGTGATCTTTGTCGGAGAGCAACCGCGCGGGCAGATCGCCGAACTGTTTGAGCGCTTCGCTGTTCTTTTCGGGCGGCGTGGAGCTGACGGCCAGCACCACGGTGTTCAGGCGATCCCATTCATCCTTGTTCTTGCCGATGTCGTGTAGCTGGCGCAGGCAGTGCGGGCACTCGGGCCCGAGGTAGAAGACCAGCAGCACGTTCTTGCCGCGGTATTCCTGGAGATTGACGGGCTTGCCGGAAGAGTCGCGGACCTCGAGCGCGGGCGCATCGTAGGGATCCCATTTCGGCGGACCGAAGTGATCGAGCGGCACGCGCGCGTAGTTGCGCTGCGGGGCGGGGGACGAATCCTGCGGCTCGGCCGTGACGCCGGTGGCTTTGGCGCGCTCCAGCAGTTTCAGACCGGCGTCGGCATTGGATGCGACGAAGAGCAGGCGCGCCATGGCGTGCTGGGCTTTAGCTTTCTCATCGAGCCTGGCATACGTGCGCACGAGGCCGGACAGGGCAAAGATGTCGTTCCTGGTTAGCTCCAGGGCCTTTTCGAACGCCTGGGCGGCGAGCACGGGACTGCGGGCATCCAGGTACGCTTCGCCCAGGCTGTTGTAGAGCGATTCGGGATAGAACGGCGGGTCGGCATATTGTTTTTGCATGGCGTACTCGCGCTGGGCGGCGTCGGCCAGCATCGCGAGGCCGGTGATGGTATCGCCGCGGGCGATGGCCAGGCGTCCTTTCAGTTCCGGCGACTGGATGCCGTAGACGTCTTCGAAATCCTTGTTCTTATCGAGGTCGGCCTTGAGATCGGCGTGCGCGCTCACACTCTTGGCGGCCTTGTCGAGATCGCCCTTGCCGAGCCAGGCGCGCGCTTCGACGTAAGCCTTGTCGATCTTGTCCTGATAGGTGTCGCGCCAGGGGATGGTTTTGGGATTCAGCAGATCGTCCCATCGCTCGTACTTGAGCAGCGCCCGTTGCAGGGCTGCCATGCCCATGGAGTGCGTGCTGTATCCGCTGTCCTTGTTATCGACCGGATCGAGGGGCGCATCGATCATCTGGCGGGCGCCGAAGATGGCGGCTTCGGCCATGCCCAACTGCTCCTGAATATAAGAAAGGTAGTTGCGATTGTGGCCGTAGTTCCAGTTGTTGAAGGGGAAGGTGAGGCTGGTGCGCATGTACTGCTTTTCGACGCGAGTGGCCGCATCCATGGATAGGGCGGCCTCATGCCACATGCCGACGATGGCGTAGATGTGTCCGGGCATGTGCTGGGCGTGGCCGATGGCGGGGACCAGGTCGGTGTAGGCGCGGCAGCTGGCGAGGGCCTGTTCGGGCTCGTGATAGTCCCAATTGTGGATGCGGTAGTGATGCGCGCCGGGATGGTGGGGGTCGCGCGCCAGGACTTCGCGGATGATCAGCTCGGCGCCGTATCGCGAGTCGCCCATGTTGACGAGGGCCAGGAGGGCGCGGGCCTCCATGTCGTCAGGGTACTTGATGCACAGGGTCTCGAGCTTCTTCATCTCGCGGCGGCGGAGCTCCTGGTAGTCGGGCTTGGCGGCGGCATCGCGCACGGGATCGGGCTGGGAGGCTTCGAGGGCTTCGATGTAGAGGCGCTCGCGCTCGGTGACCTTGTCTTTACGCTTGACGGCCTCGCGCAGGAAGTCGGCGGAGCGGTCGCCTTCGGTGGAGCGGGCGAGTCCCCAGTAAGCCATGGCGTTGTCGGGCTCCAGCTTCAGGCACCAGCGGAAGGCGCGCTCGGCCTCGTAATACCAGAAGGAATGGAGCAGGGCATTGCCCTGATCGAACCACCGCTGGACCTCGGGGTTGCGGGCGGTGATGGGGAATGGGGCGACGCCGATGCCGTCCATGGGCCAGGGCTTCTGGCGGGGGCCGACGTCGAAGGCGGAGCCGTGGGCGGAGTGGCCCTTGTCGATGGGATCGGGCTGGGCGGAGGCGGCGAGTGCGGCCGCCAGGATGAGGATGAGGGTTCTCAACGGCATGGATGACAGTATCGCATGGCGGGCGGGGCGCGAGGGGCGAGGGGTGGAAATCTAACCTATTGATAATAAAGGCACTACTAACCAGGAATTGGGTTTGTTTCGTTTTTTTGGTTCTCTTTCGCGCGTTTTTCCGTGTACTGCGCGGGTTAGGGCGGGGAACAGCCGAGGGCCGTTACTCGTAATTATACATGAACGAGGCAGCCAAATGTTCTGCACACGATGCGGAGTGGAGATCGACGAGAAGACGCGCTACTGTCCGCAGTGCGGGCACGGCACGAAGCTGGCGGAGGCGACGGCCAATCCGTACACGACGCCGCGGCTGGCGCTGGACACGGAGCACAAGAAGATCGCGGGGGTATGCGCGGGTTTTGCGCGGTACCTGGGGGTGGAACCGCTGCTGATCCGGATTGTGTGGCTGGCGCTGGCGCTGGGCGCGGGGGTGGGGTTTGTGGCGTACCTGATTGCCTGGATTTTGATGCCTAAGGATGCGGCAAGGGGGGCGGTGGATTTTGCGCGGCAGGGTGGTTAGAGAGCGGGCCGGCGCCGATACGGGCGATGTGAAGTTCAAGCTTGACGAAAACCTACCTGTGGAGTTGGCCTCGGAGCCGGCTCGCAATTCGTCCCTGCCCGGGCCTGGAATTTTCATGGGCTGTCTGGCCAGCCTTCGTCAGGTGGATTGGGGCCGGCGAGGGAGCCCCTTTGCCGAGGCCTCGGAGCCAGGTGGTTCACGGAACGGTTCCATAGAAATGCGCTCGTAACGCACGTCCAGCACGGTCAGATATTCTGTACCGCGCGGCGCATGGAGAACTACTTTGTCGCCCGCAGCCGACTTCATCAGCGCGCGTCCCAGCGGCGACACCCAACTAATGTGGTTGCGGTTGGGATCGACCTCGTCGGTGCCCACGATGCTCACCACTCGCTCCGCTCCCGCGCCATCGGCATAGCGCACGGTCGCTCCGAAGAATGCCGTGGTGGCCGCTTTCCCCGCTCTGGGAGTCTCCGGGTCCACCACTTCGGCGGCTTCGATGCGCTTCGTGAGAAAGCGAATCCGCCCATCGATCTGTCGCAGCCGCCTCTTGCCGTACTGATAGTCGGCGTTTTCACTGCGATCGCCGTTGCTCGCCGCCCAAGTCACCACCTCCGTCACGGCGCGGCGTTCCCTGGTGAGCAGAAACTGGTGCTCATCTTTAAGGCGCTGCAGTCCGCCCGGCGTGATGTAGTTCTTGAGTGGCGTGGCGGGCTCGTCCGGTTGTGGTTTTCTGGTAAACCCTTTTCGCATCTTTACGCAGAGACGTACGTCAGCCGAATGATGTCATCGGCGATTAAATCGCTGGCTACCAGGTGGAGCGGCGGCCGGGGGCCGGCGAAGAATGGCGTGCCACCACCGAGCACGACGGGGCGGAGGTAGAGTTGATACTCATCGATCAGACCGGCCTCGGTCAAGCTTTGCGCCAGGACCGTTCCGCCGACGTGGATCTCGCCAGCGAGCTCAGCCTTCAGCCTGCGGATCACGGTCTCGAAATCATCACTGATGAGCGTGGCGTTAGGACCAACTGAGTTGAGCGAACGCGACACCACCCACTTCGGCTTGCTCCGCCACGCCACCGCGAAGTCGCGGCCGTCGGCGTCCCAATCCGGAAGGTCATCGTCCCAATAACGCATGATCTGGTACATGCGGCGACCATAGATGACGCCCGTCAGGCCACGCACCAGCTCGACGAAGTGACGGAAGGCCGCGGGCACAGGCGGCCCAAGCTTCATGTGGTCGACGTAGCCATCCAGAGACTGGTTCAATCCATAGACAAGTTTTGCCATGCTGCAGATCTCCCTTAAATTATAGTTGTCCTCTACTCATGGATCTTCGCATTGGGATCAGGAGCCGGAGTTGGGATGCGTGGCAGCATCTCTGCGCGGGTCGCCGCGTTGTAGACAAACCACGCTTGTTTTGAAGAACACGCGCAAGACGGGGCGATCCGCGCCGCTTGAATCTAAGGTTCGTCACAAGAATTCGTGGGTCGATTCCGGCTCAGGTAATTTGCCAAGTGAGTGATAGAGCGCAAGTTCGGGGCAGCGGAAGGTGCGGAAACCGTAGGATTTTCTCATGGTGACTTTAGCCTTGTTGTGCAGACCCTCGACAACTCCGCTGGAAAGCAGCTTCTGAGCGCGGAAATAGTTGAGGATCAGTTCGCGGTGCTCGCGCAGGGACCGGGGGATCTTCTTCATAGGCTCGATGCGCGAGCGCATCACCTGCCGACACCAATCATCGAGGAATTTTCCGGCCCATGCGGGGGAGCTGTAATCCCAGAGTTGCTGAAAGGCTTCCTTCAGAAGGTACGCGCGTATGGTCTTCAGGTTGTAGCGGAGGAGGTCGCGTAACCGGAAGCGCTGTTCCGTTTTTAGATTCTCTTCGCGTTTGAGCAGCAGCCAGCGCGACTTCTTCAGCACGGGCACGCCGCCCTCGCTCGCTATGCGGCGCGATTCTCCAGCACGGACTTCGTCCAGCGCCTTGTTCATTTTCGCTACGATGTGAAAACGATCGAGGATGTGAAGCGCCTCGGAGCATTTCTCGCGAATGACCTTCAGATAGGGCTCCCACATATCGGAGCAAACGAACACGATCTTTGAAGCCAGTTCGTCGCCGATGACAGCGAAGAATCCCCGAAAGGATTCGATGGTTCTTTCGCGGCCCACCCAAAGCAGGCGCGTGACGTCGAGATCGATCTGATAAACCAGCGTCAAGTACTTGTGGCCTTTGGCATATTGGATCTCATCGACGCCGATCGCATCGATTTGGCCTAGCACCTGGTGCTCCAGCCCGAATGTGACGACGTGTTCCACCGCGTCGAAGACCTTGTCCCAGGAGGTGCGAAAGGCCTCCGCCGTCTCTTTCCATGACAGTCGCCGCGCCCAACGGGCTAGGAAGAGCATGTAGGCTTTGGTCAGTGTGCGTTTGCCGTCGCCCCAGGGAACTTCTTCGACAGCCACAATGCCACAGCGGCGACAGTCGACGCGCCGCATGGTGTACAGAAGGAAGACGAGAAATCCCCACAGGGGAATGAACTCAAAGCGCCGTTCGGCGAGTTGGTCGTAACCGGGCGCCGGCAAATGGCAACGAGAGCAGACTGCGGCCGAACCCTTGCGCGGCCGCACTGCCACTTCGATGCTCTTCTTGTCGGCACTGAAGTGGGCGTGCTGGTAGACAAAACCCCGGAAACGATGGCAGCGGTTTAGAATCGTGATCAGTTCCATGGCGCGGAAGTGGGCGGCGGCGAATCTCTACCATAAACCGCTCCAGACCCGTGAGCCGCGGGATCGATAAACGCTGCGCGACCAGCCAGGGGTAATCCGCCGAATCGGCGCGACTCTATTCTCTGGGGATTGTGCTGGACACCAAGGCCGCGAATTCGGGTACGGTCGCGGTCAGGATATTGGGAAGCGACGCAAACTACGACCGCGCGGTCGGCTGCCTGTTGCTCCAGAGGCTGAGTCGCGCCGTTAACGACAAGCTCGGAATTGAGCCTGAGTGCGGCTCGTAATTGCTCCGGTTTCAAGGTTCAGCGCCCGGTAGCGTTTGGGAATTCAGTGTGATAGTGGGAAGGTGGATGAACCCACGCACATCCGAGAAACCCACCGACCAAGGCACCAGCCAGCGCAAAGACCGCAGATTCCCAGAAAAGCATGCACTCCAGGGTCCAGTGAGCGCGGTTCGCAGAGAGGCAAACGAGAAAGACGAACAAGCCAGCCGCGTACACCAAGACCATGGCTGCCTGTCGTTTTCGATGAGTGAGGGCGACCGCCAACCCGGCGGGTGCACAGGTTAGAAAAGCCTCCAACGCAGCTACGATGGTGAAGGAAGGCCACCACCCGATCAGCGGGGTAGTACGGTAGAGTAACCATCCGACAAGACCCATTTTGCTTACGAGGGCATGGGATATGTTGAGGAGCAGAAATGCCACCGCGAGAGCACGGCATGCCAGGACCCAGTGATGCCGAACATCCCGCACGACAGCGATTGCGACGGCCGTCGAGACTTGACGCCAGTACCACGCTGATGATCTGCGCTGCTGGTACTCCTCCGATAGATCACCTGCGACGGCGTCGCTCCAGGCGCTGTAGTCCGTGAGCCCCAATAGCCAGGTCGCTAGCGCAGGTGGCTTCAACGGGGTCATCGCACTGCCTCCAATCGAAGGCCGTCCCACATGCTGCATAAGGCGCGCTGCGACTCTCGAACCTTTGCCAGGCCATTCGGCGTGACTTGGAAGTAGCGCTTGGCCCGCCCGCCACGCTCTGGTGTAGCCTCGCCGACTGCCGAAGAGACAAGTTCGTGGGATTCGAGCCGCTCCAGGGTCGCATATAGACTGCCAACTGCAACTCCGCGGCCACACCGCCGCTCGATTTCCCGAGAGACCTCTACGCCATAGGCCTCGTGACCGAGGCGGAGCAACGCTAACATGACGATAAACTCGAACTCGCCCAAATATTCACGCTTAGCCATTTGCTCAACTATGGCGAGGAAATCGCCGCGAGCCAAGTTCTCTTTGGTTAACCGTCGTGAGCGCCCAAGACGCTTCGCTAACGTGGAGGGCGCAGCCTGCACGGAAGCCCGCCATGGGCGGCTGCGCTGAATGACCGGCTTCTCGCACGGTGGCCCACGCCGGGCGAAAATATGGGGAGTCGATCCGATTACCCGCCAAAAACGGCGCACCGTTTACCGGAGAGGGCAAACTAGTTCGAAAGGCAACTGGCTACGAATAGGAAAGGCTGAAGCCGCGCTATCCCACATCGGGTTCGCGGGCTGCGCGAGCCGAGCTTCCGGCGCCCATTGAAGCATATCGGTGACCCACAGATTTCTCCGACGAGGCGAATCTGAGGCGTTCCTCGCTTATATGGCGGCGCGGCAAAACGCGCCCCTTTGCGCTCTTGAGGAACACGCGCAAGACGGGGCGACCCGCGCCGCTTGAATCCAAGGAGTTCGTCGTCTTTCTGCACGCGGTCATAGGTGTCCGCGTTGGAGTGGGGGCAGCCTGCCTGAAGCGGTGTAGATTCATGGAGATTCTCGCCTTCTCCGGTACCTGGCCTCCCCTAAATGGCATTCGAGGGAGCGTGCCCGGATAGGACAAGAAGTCATTTTCGCACGCCAATTGCCCAGAAGTCCGCTTCTGGGAGTTCAACCGCTACTAACGGAGCAGCATTGAGCGCCGCCACTCGATGAATCATCGGCGACCCGGCCAAAGGCGGGCGCCAGCCGGATGGGTTCTCTCAAGCCGGCCAGCATTCCGGAACTGTAGATCGAGCATGTCCGCCGATTTCTCCGGGGATCGGGACGGGAATGCGCCGCGTGGCCAGAGCGCGAATCGGACGACAAAGCATGCTCTTGACTTCCCGTGCGAGCCGCATACATACTGGTTGGTATGTTGTTGCCGAAGAAGCTGCAACGCAGGGCGGCCAGGCCGCGCGATGCCGAGGGCACACGACAGCGCCTGTTGCAGGCAGCGTTTTGCGAGGTTTACCGATACGGGTTCCAGAGCGCCGGGATCGATACTATTCTGGCCGCCACCAACGTCACCAAAGGAGCGCTTTACTACCACTTCGAGAGCAAGGAAGCTCTGGGCCACGCCATTATCGAGGAGATCGTCGCAGAAATCACCAAGGACCGGTGGTTGCGTCCTCTACGGCAGAGCAAAGGCAAGAACCCTATTGATGCTTTGACCGCCATCGTACAGGCGATACCCGCCCGGCCAAGGGATATAAAGCGCGGTTGTCCCCTGGTCCATTTGACGCAGGAGATGTCTCAGATCAACGAACCATTCCGAAAGCGATTGGAGAGAATCTTCAAGGCCTGGCAGAAAGGCATTGCCACCGCTTTGCGGGAGGGGCAGCACACGGGGACAGTCCGCCTTGACCTGGTTCCGGAAGAGACCGCGAGCTTTTTGATCGCGATGGTCGACGGCTACGAAGTGCTGGCAAAGAACACTCAGGACGCGAAAGTGTGGAATATGGGGATCAAAAATATCGTGAGATGGTTGAGTTCTCTCCGAGCGCCGGGCAATGGCAAGTGTCAGCGTGGCGAGGGCCCGAACATCACATCAGGAAAGGAGAACGAACAATGACGAGGATGACAGTGTCGCGGAGGAGGCTGTTCGCAACGGGAGCGGGCGTGCTGGCGGGTGCGGTGGCTCTGCCGGGACCGGAAAGAGCCAACGCATCGAGAGGACAAAACTCAGTGAACGAGGAGATCGTCCGTAAATGGTACGCTGCGTGGGAAAAGAAGGACTTGGGTACGTTCGATGCCCTGCTCGCCGACAACTTCACCTTTACCAGCGCGGCCGGCGACGACCACATCAGCAAGAAGACCTTCAAGTCGCAGTGCTGGGACACACAGGTTGATTTCATTGCACATTTTGACTTGGAGCAAATCAGCACGGGTGCGGACGACGCTTTTGTGAAGTATCTTTGCCACACAAAGAACGGTAAAGCGTTCCGGAATGTGGAGTACGTTCGAATCGCGAGCGGAAAGTTGGAATCAATTGAGTGTTATTTCGGCGCGCAGTCCAGCTTCCCGTCCGCGGTAAGCGCCGGGCAGAAGTCTTGAGGCTGGATAATGCCGCGGGCAACTTGCACAGACGGTGCCTGGCGGCCTGGCTCTCGCCGATGACAGGGGGGAATGAAGTAAGCGGGACGCGCTGAGAGCGCGTCCGCGGGAATGATTGGCGGGCTGGGGCCTGAATCCACTATCGACTACTACCGATACAACGGTGATTCACGTGGAAGCCATCGTCGGCGAGTTGCTGAATCAGGTGAGATAGAATTACGTGGATGCTTTTAGAAGATGCCTTTCGGGCGGACGACGCGCCCGCGGTTGCCCGGCTGCTGGGTAGCGATCCGCTGCTGAAAGCCCGGCTCAACGACCCCGTCGGCGAGTTCAATTCGCCGGCGATGACACGCGTGCGAAGCCGGGCGATGCTCGACGTCTTACTGGACGCCGGCGCCGATATCAACGCGCGCAGCCAGTGGTGGGCCGGCGGATTCGGTCTTCTGGATACGGCCAGCCCGGAGCTGGCCGCCTACGCCATCGAACGCGGCGCCACGATCACGGTTCACGCCGCGGCGCGCCTCGGTATGCTGGAGGAACTCCGCACGCTGATCGATGCAGATCCCGCCCTGGTTCACGCGCGCGGCGGCGACGGGCAGACGCCGCTGCACTTCGCCTCCACTGTGGGGATTGCGGAATACCTGCTGGAGCATGGCGCCGGCATGGACGTTCGGGATATCGATCACGAGTCCACCCCGGCGCAGTACATGGTGGCCAAGCGTCAGGAAGTCGCGCGTTATCTGATCCACCGCGGTTACCAGACGGATATCCTGATGGCAGCGGCCCTGGGCGATTCCGGCTTGGTTCGCCGGCATCTTGACGCCGACGCCGACTCCATCCGCATGCGGGTCAGCGACGAGTACTTCCCCATGGTCAGCCAGCGCAATGGTGGAACCATCTACCAGTGGGAATTGGGATGGTATGTCTCGGCAGTGCAGGTTGCCAGATCATTCGGGCACGCGGAGATTTTCGATTACTTGATGCAGCGCTGTCCCAACGACGAGAAGCTGCTCAACGCCTGTTGGCTGCATGACGAGGCGGCGGTGAGATCTCTGCTGGCGCAACAGCCGGACCTGGCTGCGCAACTGACGCCAGCGGGACGCCGCCAGCTGGCGCACGCCGTGCGCAACAACGACACCATGGCCGCCCGGCTGATGCTGGAATCCGGCCTGCCCGCAGACACCTACACGCAACATCACGCCACGCCATTGCATTGGGCCGCATGGCACGGCAACGCGGAGTTGGTTCGTCTGATCCTGGGACGTAACCCACCGCTCGACGATACCAGCAACGATTACAAGGGTACGCCCGTGGATTGGGCCAAACATGGAGCGGAGAGTTGTTGGGACCGGCAGAATGGCGACTACGCGGCGACGCTCGAGGCGCTGAAGAGCAGGATCTAGGGGAGAGTCATCTCCATGCACACGTCGGACCTGACGTAGGGGGAGGGGACGATGCGGTGCGGAGGCACGGGCTTAAATCCGACCGACTCATAGAGGCGGATGGCGGGCTTGAGGACGTGATTGGTTTCCAGGTAGAGGCGCCGGGCACCGGCCGCGCGGGCCGCTTCTATGGCGGCGCGCAGCAAGTTGCGTCCAATGCCGGCGCCCCGGCATGAAGCGTCGACGGCCATCTTGGCTACCTCAAACTCGTCGGCGGCGGAACGAAGCAGGGCGCAGCAGCCGACGCAGCGGCCCGAGATATGGGCGAAGAAGATGCGGCCTCCGGGAGCCAGGATGGTGGATTGCGGGTCGGCCAAGGCCCGCTCGTCTTTCTCTTCCATGCGGAAGTAGCGGGTAATCCATTCTTCGTTGAGTTTGCGAAAGGCCATCTCATCGCCGGGCTGGAACTCCCGGATGGCGGCCTGGTGAGGGGAAAGAGACACGTTTTCGAATCCTCCGGCCTATCGTAGAGCCAATGAGTGATATATGTCCAATATCTGAATAGTCTATACTAGGACGAAATAGATATGAATCGAGAAATCGAAATCCGGCATTTGCGCTACTTCCTGGCGGTGTGCGAGACGCTGCATTTCGGAAAAGCCGCCGGGAAGCTGGGTATGGCGCAGCCGCCCCTGAGCCAGCAGATCAAGAACCTGGAACGCAATCTGGGATACGCGCTGTTCGACCGGACCACGCGCGGCGTACGGATGACAAGAGTCGGCCAGTTCTTTGCGCAGCGGGCGCGCGATACGCTGGCCAGGCTGGCCGACGACACGGAAATGGCGCGGCGGTTGGGGAGCGGGCAGGAGGGTACCCTCACGGTGGGTTTCAGCGGCTCCACGATGTTTACGGCGCTGCCGAAAGCCATCGAACAGTACCGGCGCACGAATCCACAGGTGGACTTGCGGTTGCGGGAGCTGGTGACAGCGGCGCAGGCGCCCGCTCTTCTGGACGGGACCCTGGATCTGGGATTTCTGCGCGACGGCGAGGCGCGAGAAGGGCTGACCATGCAGACGATTTTGCGGGAGCCGTTCGTGGCGGTGCTGCCGGCGCGGCATAAGTTGGGAAAGAAGGCTGCTATTACCGCGGCGGCATTGAAGGACGAGCGATTCATTCTCTTTTCGCGGGCGATGGGCAGCCTGGCGTATGACAGGACGGTGGCGTGCTGCGAGGCGGAAGGATTCCGTCCAAATTTCGTGCAGGATGCGCCGCAGTGGCCCACGGTGCTGCGTCTAGTCGCGGCGGGGCTGGGGGTGTCACTGGCGCCTGCCTGTGTGGCGAGCCTGGCGATGCCGGGAGTGGTTTTCAAGAAATTGCGATCGCGGCATTGGACCTCCGTGGATATCGGCATGAAAGCCAAGCCGGACAATCCGGCGGCAGCAGTTTTCCTGAAGGTTGCGGGCAGCTACTTTTCGAAGGCCGGCGGCGATTCGCGCGGTTGACGCCGACGATTTGAGGATGATGATGAAGCCTTCGATCCTGGCGCTATCGGTTGTGTTTGGGTGGAGCAGTTTGTGCGCACAGAAGCCTGGCTGGCAGCCGATATGGCCAGGCGCCGCACCTGACGCGCAGTTCGGCCCACCAGCCAAGACCGAAACTACGGAAGCGGGAGAGGTCCGCAACGTGTCACGACCCACGATGGCGGTTTACGCGCCAAGGGGAAAGAATACGGGCGCGGCGGTGGTCGTGTTTCCAGGCGGGGGCTATGAGGTCCTGGCGATCGACCTGGAAGGCACGGAGGTCTGTGACTGGCTGACGGCGAAGGGAATCACGTGTGTGGTTTTGAAATATCGGGTTCCGCACTCGGGGCCGCAGTGGAACGCGCAATGCAAGTGCCAGGTGAATCCGAAAGCCCCGATGGCGCTCGAAGATGCGCAGAGGACGATGGGGCTGGTGCGCTTCCACGCCGGGGAGTATCGTATCGACCCGCACAAGATCGGCGTGCTGGGATTCTCGGCGGGCGGGCACCTGTCGGCAGCGATCAGCACGCACTTCAACAAACGTTTATATCCGGCTTTAGACGCGGCAGACAGAGAAAGCTGCCGTCCGGATTTCGCAGTGGCCCTTTATCCTGGGCATCTTTGGCTTTCGAACAGGAAGTTCGGGTTGAATCCGGATGTGCCGGTCACCCGGCGGACGCCTCCGACTTTTTTGGTGCAGGCCGAGAATGATGACGTGGACAGTGTCGACAATTCGCTGGTTTACTACATGGCGCTGAAGAGCGCGGGGGTGCCGGTGGAGATGCACTTATACGCGGAAGGTAAACATGCCTTTGGGCTGCGTCCGACGCAGTTTCCGATTACGGGGTGGCCGCAGTTAGTGGAAACGTGGCTGCGGACGATCGGGATGACTGCGAAATAGGCGCTCACTTGGGATTATGCCTTCATCTCTGCGGAGAAACGGGGTGGGCGCCGGCGATTTTGACGATGGCGTCGGCTTGCTCGGCGGTGAACTCCTCGACTTTGGCGGAGATGTTCATGGAGCAGAACTTGGGTCCGCACATGGAGCAGAAGTGGGCGTCCTTGAAGCCTTCCTCGGGGAGGGTTTCGTCGTGCATGGAGCGGGCGGTCTCGGGGTCGAGAGAGAGCTCGAACTGGCGCTTCCAGTCGAAGCGGTAGCGGGCGCGGGAGAGCTCGTCGTCACGGTCGCGGGCGCCGGGGCGGTGGCGGGCGATGTCGGCCGCGTGGGCGGCGATCTTGTAGGCGATGATGCCGGCCTTTACGTCGTCGCGGTTGGGCAGTCCGAGGTGCTCCTTGGGCGTGACGTAGCAGAGCATGGACGCGCCGTACCACCCGATCATGGCAGCGCCGATGGCGGAGGTGATGTGGTCGTAGCCGGGGGCGAAATCGGTGACCAGGGGGCCCAGGGTGTAGAAGGGCGCCTCATGGCACATTTCGTTTTCTTTTTCGACCTGCATCTGGATTTGATCCATGGGGATATGTCCAGGGCCTTCAATCATCACCTGAACGTCGTATTCCCAGGCTTTGCGGGTTAGCTCGCCGAGAGTTTTGAGCTCGGCGAACTGGGCGTCGTCGCTGGCATCGGCTACGCTACCCGGGCGCAAACCGTCGCCCAGGGAGAAGCTTACGTCGTATTTCTGAAAGATCTTGCAGATCTCGTCGAAGTGCTCGTAGAGCATGTTCTGGCGATGGTTCTTCACCATCCACTCGGCTAGGATGGAGCCGCCGCGGCTGACGATGCCGGTGATGCGGCGCGCGGTGAGGGGGATGTGCTGGACGAGGACTCCGGCGTGGATGGTCATATAGTCCACACCCTGCTCGGCCTGCTCCTGGATGACATCGAGCATCACGGAGGCGCTGAGGTCTTCGAGGCGGCGCACGCGGGAAAGGGCTTCGTAGATGGGCACGGTGCCGATGGGAACGGGCGAGGCATCGATGATGGCCTGGCGGATGCGCGGGATGTCGCCGCCGGTGGAGAGGTCCATCACGGTGTCGGCGCCATACTTCACGGAATAGTTAAGCTTTTCGAGCTCCTCATCGATGTTGGAAGTGACCGCGGAGTTGCCGATGTTGGCGTTGATCTTGCATTTGGAAGCGACGCCGATGCACATGGGCTCGAGGCTGGCATGGCGGATGTTGGCGGGAATGATCATGCGGCCGCGCGCCACTTCGGAGCGGACCAGCTGGGGGGAAAGGTTCTCGCGGCGGGCAACGTACTGCATTTCGCCGGTGATGACGCCCTGCCGGGCATAGTATATCTGCGTGCGGACGGAGTCATTCTGCCGCTCGGCTATCCATTCTTTACGCATGGTTGGGATCCTCGGGATGGACATGGGGTGCTGGGCCGCGAAAGCCCAGCACCGGCACGTTACTTCTTCTTCTTGGGCTTCTTGACTTCTTTGTTGCCTTTATCCCTGCTTTTAGCCATATCGCAATTATACCCGCTAATGGACGCGATGCAATCGCGAAACGCCGGGGTCCCAGGCGTCCGGATTGACGGCGTGCCGCGTGATGAAGCGCTGCAGGTCGGCGGTGGGGGCGGTGAGGACGATCTGGCCGCCGCTTTCGCCGGATACGGAGGATGGCGCGGCGCCGGATGCCACGGTCTTTTTCAGCCAGTCGTCGTCGAGGAGGGCTACGAGCAGTTCATCACCTTGGAGCGAGACTTTGGCGAACATGTGGGCGGCGATGGCGAGTCCCGAGTCGGATTTGGCGGTGACATCGACGAACTCCTGGTCTTTCAGACGCAGGAGATGGACGTTGTAGGGCCCGGTGCTGGGGGTACCGCTGGTGGGGAGGACGGTTACATCGTATCCGTCACCCGATTTCTGAACCTGCCAGATGTCGCCTTCGGGATCGGCCCAAGTGCCCACGAGGGCGGGATCGGCGATCAGTTCGCGGCTGGTGTAGAGCGGATGGATGGAGACGGCCGGCGCGCAGCCGGTCAGAACAGCGGCCGCGGCGGTCAGGATCAGTAGTGTTGGGAAGCGCATTGGAAACTCCTTTCACTACGGGATAGCGATGTTGGCGGGCGGAAATTGCAGTGCGCGCAAAATTATAAGCGGAACAGGCGGTGCAGGGCCATCTTCAGGGGGGAATAGCGGGCGGCGGCCACCATCAGGAGAAGGCCGGCGAGCAGGAGGCTGATGGGCCACCAGGCGCGATCGCGAAAGAGATCCTGCTGTATGCGGACGAGGCCGATGGCGAGAAAGAACATGCCACTGGCGAAGAAATTCTTCATCTGTTTGGGAATGCTGGCGAATACGAAGAGGCAAGCCACGGCGGGGAGCAGGATTTCGAACAGGCGGGCTTCCCCGCGCGACTGCGGGGCACGGCCGGAAGCTGCCAGGCCTAAGAACAAAAGCGAGGTCATGACATGACCCGGAATCACGAAGCGGAACGTTTTGGCGACAGTGCGCAACTGGGGCGAGGAGAACCGTTCGCATATCACCTGGAGCGCAAAGTAGATGGCGGCATTGATGATGAAGAGGTACTCGATCTGGCCGCGGGTCCAGGGGGCCGCGCGCTTGAGCCATTCCGCGTACGGGTCGTGAAAAGTCACGACACCGGTGAGGGCGGCCCAGGTGAAGAGCACCGCCACGGGGTAGAAATAGCGGGAGTCGCTGGCAAGCCGGCGGCTCTCGAGCAGCGCAGCCACTGCGAAGAACAGGGCCGCGCAGGGGAGCAGGTAGAAGTACGGGCGGCCGGGGTCGGAGTCGATCCAGCCGATCATGCCCATGCGGAGGAGGCAGGCCAGGCACCACAAGGCGGCCATCATCGCCAGGACGAGCGAGAATACGGACGCGCGCGTGAAGCGGCGCAGAGCAAAGTAGGCCGGCAGGGAGAGCAGCAGGGACCACCACAGTTGGGCGTTGGTGGTCATCTTGAAGGTGTCGAACTTCGAAAAAAGCTCGAGGTTGCGGCGGCCCTGGGTGAACCCGTTGAAGATGCCGTATTCGCCCATGGCCACCAGGAGGGCGATGGGGAGCAGCAGGCAAAAGGCCAGCAGGTACGCGATGGCCACGCGGCGCTGCTGCATTTTCCAGGAACGGATACCGATCCAGGCGGTGGGGGCGGCGGCCGCGGCGGCGACCAGCACGGCAGGGGCGCCGCTCAATCCGGCGTAACGGAACAGGACGATGAGGGCGGCGCCGACGACGAGGATCCAGGCTCCCAGGTAGAGGCTGACCTGCGGCAAAGACAGGCGGCGGAATTCCATGATCCAGGCGTCTTCGCGCTCGACCAGGCGGTCGTAGCCCTTGCGCAGGGCATCGTATTCGGAATCGGACAGAATGCGATCGCGGCGCCAGCCATCCAGCTCGCGCAGATGCTGGGCGATCTTGCCGGTCATGAGGCGGGCATAGGAAGCGGGGGCGGCAAGGACGGCTTCTCCGGCGAGAAAACGTTCGAGGTCGGCGGCCATTTCACCGGCGGAGGCATAGCGGTCCGCGGGGGATTTTTCGAGCGCCTTCATGCAGATGTTTTGCAAGTCGCCGGGGATCCCGGCGCCGATGCGGCGAGGCAGGACGGGATCGTCGTGGCAGATGGAGCGCACCTGACCGGCCAGATTGCCGGCACGGAAGGGCAGGGAACCGGTGAGCAGTTCGTAGAAGACGACGCCGAGCGAGAAAACGTCGCTGCGGGCGTCGAGGGGCGCGTCGGCGCGGGCTTGTTCCGGAGAAAAATATTCCGGCGTGCCCATGACTTCGCCGGTGAGGGTCAGGCGGGATTCGTGGGCGGAGAGGTGCAGGGCCAGGCCGAAATCGAGGAGCTTGGGCTCCAGGTCGGGGCCCGCGAGAATGTTGCCAGGCTTCAGATCGCGGTGAATCACCTGGTGGTCGTTGAGGACACCTACGGCCGTGGCTACTTTGCGCAGGAGCTCGACCTTTTGGCGCAGGGTGAGGGGCTGGGCAGCGGTGTTGAGCGGTGCGCCTTCGACGTATTCCATGACGAAGTGGGGTGGCTCGCGGTCGGGACCGAGCGCGTAGATGCGCGCGATGTTGGGATGGGTGACCTGTGCCATGGCGCGGGCTTCGTGCATGAAGCGAGCACGCAGGACAGGGTGGCCGGCGTAGCGCGGGCTGAGGGTTTTGATGGCGACTTTGCGGCCGAGGCGCTCGTCCATGGCGAGAAAGACGCGGCCCATGCCTCCGGATCCGATCTCACCGAGGATCTTGTAGCCGGAGAGCCGGTCGGGCATGGGCGCGGCGTCCGGCGGAGGTGCGAGTACGTCATCGAGGGCGGCCAGGGTTTCGAGCTGCGGGCGCAATTCGCCGGCAATGTCGGGATAGCCGCGGCAGAAGCCGTCGATGGTGGGAGTTTCGGCGCGCGCCCGGCGGTCGAGAAAATCGGCGAGGGCTTGCGCCAGCAGCTCTTCGCGATCCGGGGCGGAGGGCATCAGGGCTGGTCCGACTGCGCGCGAAAGCGCTTGAGAGCGCGATGCAGCAGAAGGGCTGCGTTTTCGCGGGATTTGCCGAGACGGGCGGCGATTTCGGCGGTGGAGAGACCTTCGACTTTGGCCAGCAGGATGACTTGCCGGTAGTCTTCCGGGAGCGCGTCCAGGCGCTCGAAGAGGGCGGCTACGGCTTCTTTTTCCGACAACAGGAGGGAGGGCGTTTTGCAATCGACCGGATCGGGGCCGAGGGGATTGGTCTCGGAGCGGAAGCGCAGGATCTCGGCGGCGTGGCGTTTCTGGCGGCCCTGGAAACGGGCGGCGTCGAGGACTACGTGACCGGCGATGGACGCCAGCCAGTTCCAGAAGCTGCCGGGGGACTCGTAGGTGAACCGGGCAACATCGCGGAAGGCGCGCAGGAAAGTTTCCTGGAGGAGGTCATCGATCTCGAAAGTTGCGAGCAGCTCGGGGCCGGCGGTGTAGCGGAGGAAGACGGCCAGGCGGCGGCGGTATTTTCCGAAGAGGGCGGAGAAGGCGTCGTAGTCTCCGCTTTTCACCTTTTCGACAGCGCCGAAGCTGGTGGTGGGCGGGGACATGCCGGTCACCAGAGAGTTTAGCGCATCATGAAGAAAGGCATCTATGGCCGCAGATGAACGCAGATAAAACATCAGCACGAATTGGCGCGCGCTTGCAGGAGGGCGCGTTCGCGGGCATTTTGGGTCAGGGCGGCGGCGCGCTGGAATTCGGTGCGGGCTTCGGAATGGCGGCCGAGCTTGCTGAGGAGGTCACCGCGCACGGCGGGCAGCAGATGGTAGGACTTCAGCGACGGCTCGGAGGTGAGCTGGTCGAGGAGGTCGAGGCCGGCCTGGGGACCGAAAGCCATGCCGATGGCGACGGAGCGGTTCAACTCCACGACCGGCGACGGCATCAGCTCGGCGAGGGCGTCGTAGAGCGCGGCGATGCGCTGCCAGTCGGTTTCGCCGGGGGTGCGGGCGCGCGCATGGCAAGCGGCGATGGCGGCTTGCAGGGCATAGGGGCCTAGCGCGCCTCCCAGCTTTTCGGCGCGGTTGAGGGCGGCGAGGCCACGGCGGATGAGGATGTGGTCCCAACGGGCGCGGTCCTGATCGAGCAGCAGGATGGGCTCTCCGGTGGGACCGGTGCGCGCGCGGGAGCGGGAAGCCTGTATCTCCATTAGCGCGACCAGGCCGTGGACTTCGGGCTCGTGGGGAACCAGCTCGGCGAGAATGCGGCCCAGGCGGAGCGCGTCTTCGCAGAGGGCGGGGCGCATCCAGTCGTCGCCGGCGGTGGCGGAGTAGCCTTCGTTGAAGATCAGGTAGATCACTTCGATCACGGAGGAGAGGCGCGCCGCGAGGTCCGGGCCGCTGGGAACCTCAAAAGGGACGCGGGCTTCGGTGAGGGTGCGTTTGGCGCGGACGATGCGCTGGGCGAGGGTAGCCTCGGGGACCAGAAAGGCGCGCGCGATTTCGGGCGTAGTCAGGCCGCCGGTGAGCCGCAGGGTGAGCGCCACGCGCGCTTCTTTGGCGAGCACCGGATGGCAGCAGATGAAGACCAGGCGCAGCAGGTCGTCGCCAATATCGTCGTCAGGAACTTCGGGTTGCACTTGGACCTCACCACCGAGCTCGGCGTGTTTCCGCCCGATGAGTTTATTGCGCCGGAACAGATCGATGGCGCGATGTTTGGCAGCGGCCATGAGCCAGGCGCCGGGATTATCCGGGATGCCCGACTCGGGCCACTGCTGGAGGGCGGCGACCAGGGCGTCCTGCGCCAGGTCTTCGGCCACCCCGACATCGCGCACCATACGGGTGAGGCCGGCGATGAGGCGGGCCGACTCGATCCGCCAGACGGCGTCGATAACGCGTTGGGTTTCAGACGACGGCACGATCAGGGTTTGGCTGTGGCAGGCGCCTCATAGAGCTGGCGGAGCTCACATTCACCGTCACCGGCGATGCGCAGGAAGTTTTTGATGTGCGCGACGGCTTCGGCCCTGGAGTCAGCCTGTATTATTGCGAGGCCGCCCACCAATTCCTTGGATTCGGTGAAGGGCCCGTCCTTCACGGTGAGCGTGCCGCCATTCATGCGGACGCGCGCGCCAAGTGCGCTGGGCATGCAGCCTTCGACGGCCAGCAGGTAGCCGGCCTGCGTGCCCTCGAGGATCAGGCGGCCCATGGCGGCCTGGTGCTCCGGGGTAGGCGGCGTGTTTCTTTCGACAGTGTTGTATATGCTCAGGAATTTCATTTTGGTTTCTCCTTTTGCTTGTTATTCAGTTTTCTCGAGACGGCTGCCCAACTCACGCGCGCGATCCACCGCGGCGCCGGGCGCGAAGCCGTCCAGCTCAAAGAACGGGCGGACTTCGATGTCGGTGTCGTGTCCAGGGTGGGGATGGGGAGCGCGCCGAGCCCACTCGAGGGCTTCGGCCCAGGATTTCACCTGGATGATCCAGTACCCGGCGATGAGTTCCTTGGACTCAGTGAACGGGCCATCGATCACGGTACGGGTGTTCCCGGTGAACTTGACGCGGGCGCTCCGGGATGTGGGTTTGAGCCCGGCGAGATCGAGCAGGACACCGGCCTTCATGAGCTCTTCGTTGTACTTGCCCATGGTGGCAATCAGCTCTTCGGAGGGCATCACGCCGGCCTCCGAATCTTTGCTGGCTTTGACAATCATCATGACTTTCATGGTTTTCTCCTTTGAACTTGCGCTCCCTATATGGCGGCGCGGGATTCGCGCCCCTTTGCGCACTTGAAGAACTTGCGCAAAACGGGGCGCCCCGCGCCGCTTTTGGTCTGCAGAATTCCTCCCTATATGGCGCCGCGGGATTCGCGCCCCTTTGCGCCTCTATTAACGCGTCGAACGACATGAGGCCGGATCGACACGGCCCGAAAATATTTTTCACCGGGCGGGGCTGCGATACAATACAGATCGCTTCGCCATGAGATCGCCCCTCACCCCTCTGGATTTTCTCGCGCGCAGCGCGTCGGTATACCGAGATCGTATCGCAGTCGTGGACGGCGAGCGGCGCTTCACGTACGCGCAATTGAACGAACGCGCACATCGGCAGGCGAGCGCGCTACGGGGGCTGGGGGTGGCGCCGGGGGATCGGGTGGCGGTACTGGCTCCCAACACGGCGCTGGCGGTGGAGGCGCACTTCGGCGCGCTGCTGGCGGGCGCCGTGCTGGTGATGCTGAATACGCGGCTCAATGCCGGCGAACTGGCGTGGATCCTGAATCATTGCGAGGCGCGCGTGGCGCTCGCTGATCCGCAACTGGCACCTTTAATCGAGAGCGCGCGGAGTGAGCTGCGGCATCTCAGCCATGTGATTACGGATTACGAGGGATTTCTGGCGGGGGGAATCCATCCGGCAACGGACCTGCCGGAACCGGAGGAAGACGGCTTTATCGCCATCAACTACACCAGCGGCACCACAGGATTTCCGAAGGGAGTGATGTACACGCACCGGGGCGCCTATCTGAACGCCCTGGGCGAAATGATGGAGCATGGGCTGACTTGCGGTTCGGTATACCTGTGGACGCTGCCCCTGTTCCATTGCAACGGCTGGTGCTTCCCGTGGGCGGTGACGGCGGCGGGCGCCCGGCATGTTTGTCTGCGGCAGGTGGATCCGCAGAAGATGGTCCAGTTGATCCGGGAGGAGGGGGTGACGCACCTGTGCGGCGCGCCGGTGGTGGTCAGTACGTTGACGCAGTATGCGGCGGCCAACGGCATCCGGTTTGAGGGCGGATTGAAGATGGTGATGGCGGGCGCGCCGCCTTCACCGGCTGTCATACGGGCGGCCGAAGAAATGGGCGCGGACCTGGCGCACGCGTATGGCTTGACGGAGACGTACGGGCCGCATACGATCTGCGCGTGGCACCCGGAGTGGAACGCGCTTCCGGCGCAAGAGCGCTCCCAGATGCGGGCGCGGCAGGGCGTAGCGTACCTGGTGGCGGGGGACAGCTTGCGCGTGGCGGATGCCGAGATGCGGGACGTTCCGGCGGACGGGCAGACCATGGGGGAAGTGCTGATGCGAGGCAACAACGTGATGCTGGGATATTACAAGAGTCCGCAGGCCACGGAGGAAGCGTTTCGAGGCGGCTGGTTCCACTCGGGCGACCTGGCGGTGATGCATCCGGACGGATACATCGAGCTGCGCGACCGGGCGAAGGACATCGTGATTTCGGGCGGGGAGAACATTTCCTCGATCGAGGTGGAGAAGGCATTGTACGAGCATCCGGCGGTGCTGGAGGCGGCGGTGGTGGCGGCGCCGGACGAGAAGTGGGGGGAAGTGCCGAAGGCGTATGTCGGGCTGAAGCCGGGGCAGACGGCCACGGCGGAGGAATTAATCGAGTTTTGCCGGGCGAGGCTGGCGCACTACAAGTGTCCCAAGCTGGTGGAGTTCGGGGCGCTGCCGCGCACGGTGACGGGGAAGATCCGGAAGAACGAGCTGCGCGCGCGGATGAAGTAATCGCGTGCTTTACTGAAGTTATGAAGTACGAGAGTCTCTCGGTACAACAGGAAGGGGCGGCGGCGGTCATCACATTGAACCGGCCGCAGCGCCGCAACGCGCTGTCGCTGGATCTGATGCTGGAGCTGATCGATTGCCTGGATGGTATCGGGCGGGACCGGGCTGTGCGGGCGGTGATCCTGGCGGCGGCGGGCAAGGTATTCTGCTCGGGGCACGACTTATCGGAGATGGTGGGGCGGGACATCAACCAATACCGGCGGTTGTTCGACGTGTGCAGCGAACTGATGATGAAGATCCAAGCCATTCCGCAGCCAGTCATTGCGGAGGTGCAAGGCGTGGCCACTGCCGCGGGGTGCCAACTGGTGGCCACCTGCGACCTGGCGATCGCATCGGAGCAGGCGGCGTTCGCTACGCCGGGCGTGCGGATCGGCCTGTTCTGCACGACGCCGATGGTGGCGCTGAGCCGCGCGGTGGGCCGCAAGCGCGCGCTCCAGATGCTGCTGACGGGCGAGATGGTGGATGCGGCCACGGCGGCCGGCTGGGGACTGATCAACCGGGTGGTTCCGGCGGCCGAGTTGCAGGCCGAGACGCGCAAGCTGGCGGCGCGGGTGGCGGATGCCAGCGCATTCACGGTCTCGCTGGGGAAGCAGGCTTATTACACGCAGATCGACCTGGACCAGCCGAAGGCCTACGCATACGCCAAGGAAGTGATGTCGATGAACTCTCTGGCGGCGGATGCGCAGGAGGGTATCTCGGCGTTCCTGGAGAAGCGCGCGCCGTGCTGGGCGGGCAAGTGAAGCTTGATTAGAAAGCGACCCTCGCTGCTTCGAGCTTCGGCGGCGGCGCGGCCCAGGGCGCGCTCGCGCGACCGGTATTGCCGATCAGACAGACCTGCCTGGAGACCGGATGGCGGAACCGCCCTGTGTGATCCAGCACTGTGATATAAAGGACGCACGATCTTATCCCGCGAGACACCATTGACGAGTCAGGCAGCTTGTCTGATCCTTTGTCTCGCGTGCCTGCGGGCCGAGCAGTTGCCGGTGCGGATTTACACCACCGCCGATGGATTGGCGGGGAACACAATCGATAGCATTGTCACGGACTCCCATGGATTCCTCTGGTTTTGTACCCGCGAGGGGCTGTCCCGGTTCGATGGATACGAGTTCCACAATTTCGGTGTAGGGCAGGGGCTGCCCGGCGGAGCGAGCGACCTGCTGGAGGCAGCCGACGGCGACTACTGGATAGCTACGCGCGCCGGCTTAGCGCGCTTTCATCCCGCATCCCCGAACCCGCGGTTCAGTGTCTATTATCCCCGCGATCCCAAAGCTCGCGTGGTCACCGCGCTCGCGACGGACCCCGCCGGCGGAATCTGGGCCGGCACGCAAGGCGGAATGTACCACCTCGATCGGACATCGGGCGTTTGGCAACTCCATCCGGTGGAGATCGGGATGCCGAGTCAGAATTGGGAAGACAATATCGTCATTGCCGTGTTGGTTGACCGTAGTGGAACCCTGTGGGCCGGAACCAGCACGGGTCTCTACCGCCGCTTTCCCGACGGCCGCTGCGAGCACACCCAAGGCGGTTTGCCGCAACAAGTGGTGAACACTCTGCTGCAGGACCGCCAGGGGCGGCTTTGGGCAGGAACGCGGCGGGGAGTTTGCTGGATTTCCGTGGACCGCGAATTGACCGGGAGGCCGCTGGAGGATGCTTGTACCGCGAGAAGAGAGTTGGCGGGCGAGACGATTGAATCGTTGTTTGAGTCCTCGGATGGCGCCCTATGGGTCGCTACCCATAAGGGGCCGGCAGTATACCGGACGCTTAACGGGCGGGAGACTTTTGAGAGATTCACGGCCAGGAACGGGTTGCCCGGATACGGTGGCATATCGGCAATCGGCGAAGACCGCGCGGGAAACCTGTGGATGGGCGCACAAGGCGCCATTCGGGTGGCCCAAGGCGGCTTTCGCACCTTCACCCAGCAGGATGGTTTGGACGACGACAACATCCGGTCGATCCTGGAAACCCCGCAGGGCCAGCTTTGCGCGATCACCGCAGGCGTCAAAGCCAGACCGGTCAATTGTTATGATGGACGGAAATTTCAGGCTGTCCGGCCTAATATCCCGCATACCATCGACGACTGGGGTTGGAGCAGGGGCCGTCTCACGTTTCAGGCTCGGAGCGGAGAATGGTGGGTCACCACGGCCAAGGGCGTCTTCCGCTTTCCATGGCTCTCGACAGCCGCGCAACTTAGCCGGGCGCAGCCGAAAGCAGTCTACGCGGCCGGGGAGAGTGTATTCGCGGTATTTGAGGACTCGCGCGGCGCCGTTTGGATATCGACCCAAATCCCGGGTCCGAACGGAGCCGTGCGCGCCAATGGCCTGGGCCGATGGGATCCCTCGACAGGCATTTTCGAACGCTACCCGGCGGGCCATCCCATAGGCGGCGATGTGCTCGCCACCGCGTTTGCAGAGGATCGCGCCGGCAACGTTTGGATCGGTTTCAACACGGGCGCGGTGATCCGGTATCGCGAAGGCCGATTCCAGACAATGCCCGGCAAACGTCCATGGGTTACGGCGCTGCATGACGACCGCAAAGGCCGCCTGTGGGTCGCCTCGATGGAGGGGGTGATCAGAATTGACGAGCCCGCCGCGGTTAAGCCGCGCGTGGCTGCTTACAGCGTGGCGGAGGGCCTTTCCAGCAACATGGTGGGGTGCATCACGGAGGACCTCCTGGGCCGGATCTATCTGGGGACCGGGCACGGCGTGGACTGCATTTATCCGGGTGGGCTACCGCACATCCGGCATTACACTACCGCGGACGGGCTGGCGCGGGGCGGAGTGTTGACGGCGTTTTGCGATCGCCACGGCGCACTCTGGTTTGGGACGCGGGAGGGGCTCTCACGGCTGGAACCGGAACCGGAGCGGCCGCAGCCGGCCCCGCCCGTGCTGATCAGCGGGTTGCGCGTGCGTGGCGCGCCCTATCCCATTTCGGCTCTGGGTGAAACCTCTCTCACGGGCATCCAGCTCCCTTCGGACCGGAACCAATTGGATCTGGAATTCGTGGGCCTCGGCTTCGGCGCCGGGGGGGCCCTGCGGTATCAATACCGGCTGGAGAGCACGGATCTGGACTGGAGCCCGGATAGCGAGCAACGCACCGTGAACTATGCCAACCTCAGCCCCGGCAGCTATCGCTGGCAGGTGCGCGCGTTAACATCGGACGGCATCGCCAGCCCGCCAGCGACGGTCGCATTCACGATCCTGGCGCCGGTGTGGCAGCGCTGGTGGATGCGGCTGTTGCTTATGCTGGCCGTTTCCGCGCTGCTCTACAGCCTCTACCGCTACCGGATGGCGCGGCTACTGGAGATGGAGCGGTTGCGCACGCGCATCGCCACCGACCTGCATGACGATATTGGCAGTACCTTGTCCCAGATCGCCCTGCTCAGCGAAGTGGCGCGCCGCCGCCCCGCCGCGGAGGAGCGTGAGCGGCCGCTCGCGGATATCGCCAACCTCTCGCGCGAGCTGATCGATTCGATGAGCGACATCGTATGGACCATCGACCCGGAACAGGATCGGCTCGGCGATCTGACACACCGCATGCGGCGATTCGCCAGCGACCTGTTCAGCCACAACGGCTCGCAACTGCGGCTGGACATGCCTGGAGAAGAGCAGAATCCGCACATCGGCGCCGACATCCGCCGCCAGGTCTACCTGATCTTTAAAGAGAGCCTCCATAACACGGCGCGGCATTCGGGCTGCACCGAGGTGGACCTGAAACTGCGCCTGGCAGACGGCTGGCTGGAACTATCGATCGCGGACAACGGCCGGGGATTCGATCCAGGGCAAACCGGCCGCGGACACGGACATGGTTTGGCCAGCATGCGCCGGAGGGCTGGGAATCTGGGCGGCGGCCTGGCAGTGGATTCCGCTCCGGGGCGCGGCACGACGGTTCACCTGCGGGCGCCGTTGGCCAGGCCACCCGCACCGTTTTGGAAGAGATCCCCACACACTTGGGTGGTGGAATCCCGGCTCATCGGGCGTATGATGAAAGACCGCAGTTGAAAGCGAAGCCGGTTTGCCGCGCCATGTCCAGCATTATTGCGCTCAAAGTCGCGATCGTAGAAGATCAGCCCAGGATCCGGGAATCGCTGCGGACTTTAATCGGCGGCACCGAGGGTTTTCGCTGTACCGCGGACTTCGAATGCATGGAAGACGCCCTCGCGGAGATCGGCGGGGATCTTCCCGATGTGGCACTGGTGGATATCGGTCTGCCCGGGATGTCCGGGATCGACGGCATTCGCGAGCTGAAGAAGAGCTATCCGGGCCTCACCGTGCTCATGCTTTCGGTTTACGACGACGACAAGCGGATTTTCGACGCCCTGTGCGCCGGCGCTTGCGGATATTTGCTCAAGAAGACACCGCCGGCGCGGCTGTTGGAGTGTTTGCAGGAGGCCGCCGGCGGCGGGGCACCGATGTCGCCCGAAGTAGCGCGGCGCGTGGTGTCCCTGTTCCGCGAGATCCGTCCGCCAGAGGATGCCGGCTACCAGTTGACGCCGCACGAAATCCGGCTGCTGAAGCTGCTGGTGGAAGGACACAACTACAAGACGGCGGCGGTGGAACTGAATCTCAGCATCAATACGATCCGGTTCCACATGAAGAGCGTCTACGAGAAACTGCAGGTGCATTCCAAATCCGAAGCCGTGGCTAAGGGGCTTCGCCAGCACATTGTCCGTTAAGCATGACCCCTCAAACCTACCCACCTGGGTGGTGACCGGCACACAGGCATCGTCGTTCAATTGACTGGGTGGGGAATCACAAGGGTGAGATCGCCGTGGCGAACCAGCCAATGAGGGACATGACGATGGCCAAATGTCTTTGGGATAAGACGCGCTCGCCGTGGCAAAGCCGAATCGTTGCCGGAGCGGGTATGGCGCTCCTGATGGTGGCCACGGCCTCCGGTCAGTTTAAGCGCGTACCGGGCGCGGCACAAGCCAACATGGTCGCGTGCCCCGCGGCAGGGTACCTACGCTACCCCCAGTCCATGGCGGTCGGACCGAATGCGCTCGGGTCGACACTCGGAACTCCCTGGGTCCCGGGAACCGGTAAAACGAGCGCAGGCGATTATTATGTCTACTGGCGGCAGGGCACGAGCCGGGTGCGGACAGATGGCGCGGGACTTCAGATCGCCGTGGGGGCTCGTTTTCCTGGAGGTCGAGATCGCATTCGGTCCGGGTGGTGCGCGCCGGGTATAACCTGCTCAAATCCAGCAGCAGGTGAGGCGACGGTGGAGGTCACGGTGACAGTGGGTACGCTCGCAGCCACCACCAGGCAAATTATCGATCTTCAATTAAGTCTTACTTGAAATGGAAGGAATCTATGTTATTCAGAAACATAACGAAAGCAATTGCCATCGCTGCCGCGGTAGTGGCGCCGGCCATCCACGCAGCCACGCCGCTCATCCTCGATAATTTTAAGGCGGGACACTACCAAGTATCTCTGACGACCGCCCAAGCGCAGGACATCCATTTTGCGCCGTTGGCCGCCGGCAGTCCGCTAGGTCCGGCCCGCGAAACAGTCTTGGTAGTCGGGGGAAATCCATACGGGCAGCGGAGTTCACTCGACATTGGCAAAGGCATCTGTATAGTGAACGGTGGCTTTGGCGTGGTCCCTGGCTTGCAGATCTACTACGGGTACGCAAATGCAACCACGCCCGCTCCATTGGGCCTGGACCTCAGCGCCTATTCCGCTTTCCAGTTGACCGTCGCAGGCATCGCCACCGAGGTCGTCCTCGGCGTGGAGATAGCTGTATGGACGCACAGCGGCGCAGTGTATGGCGCGCAAGTATTCCTGCCGCCAACGCCCAACGTCACGTCCGTGGAGATCCCGTTTACGAGCTTTACAGGAGGGTTCTTAGACGCCAGTGATATCGACACCATCGGGATCGTTACGTGGGGCGGCGGCACGAACAGCTACGGAATTACGTCGTTTGAAGCGGTCCCCTAGACTTCGCGCCACCGGCCGTCGGCTGAACGAAAGGCTCCGATTAACGTTTCACCCATAACCGACTACTACCAAGGTTAACGGTTACTTCGAGTACTTTTGCCATCTTGCTCCGCGGGTCTTGCGAAGGGTATCAATGGATCAGGAGCAGGAATGCCCGAAAACAGGAAAGAGCAGCGGCGGTACACCAACGCCATGTTTGCCGTGGCGTGGCAGGATCCGCGCGGCCAAGCCAAGACGATACGGGCCCGGGGGCTGAACATTTCCAAATCGGGCATGCGCATCGAGTCGAGCGAGGAGCTTAACCCGGGCGCATTGATCAGCCTGCAGGCGGAGCGGCACGAACTCAGCGGACGGGCGGTGGTTCGCAATTGCGCGCAGCGCGGCGCTACTTACGTGGTCGGGCTGGAATTCTCGGAAGAAACCAAGCGGAGCGTGCGCCTGCCGCTGGTGGACGCGGTGGATTATTACGAGGTTCTGCAGGTGAGTCCGAACGCAGAGCCGGAGACTATACACCGGGTTTACCGGATCATGGCCGCGCGGTTCCATCCGGACAATCCGCAGACCGGCGATGCCGAGCGGTTCCTGCTACTGAACGAAGCATACGAGGTTCTCTCCGATCCGGACAAGCGCGTGCGCTACGATGCGGCGCGGAAGGTGGGCGAATGCCAGCCGCTGCCGGCATTCGAGCTGAAGGAATTCGTGGACGGCATCGAGGGGGAGCAGAACCGGCGGCTGGGCGTGTTGTGCCTGCTGTATAACCGTCGCCGCGCGGACCTGGACCATCCGGGGCTGTCGCTGCTGGACCTGGAACGGCTGATGTCGTTTCCGCGGGAATTCATCGGGTTCAGCGTGTGGTATCTGCGAGACAAGGGGTTCGTGCAGATGGGCGAGAACTCGGATTACGTGCTCACGGCGGCGGGCGCGGACCACGTGGAGTCCAACTCTCCGCGCAACGCGGTGTTCCACAAACTGCTGCGGGCTTAAGGCGGGCAGGCCCTACTTCTCAACCAGCTCCGATACGGGGCCATCAACATCTTCGATGCGGACCTTCAGGTTTCTGCGCGCGTCGAGTTTGGCGACGGGAATCTCGAAGCGCGCGACGATCATGCGGTCTTCAGTCTGCTGACCGGGAATCTTGTCGCGGGTGATCAGGGAGGGGTTAAACTTAGCTCCCAGCACGGGGTAATACTCGAAAATCCGCCTGGCGTCCACCTCGGGCACCGGGGTGCTGGTGTAAGTCCGGCCGTCGGCTCCAGTGGCGGAGACATCGACAGTGCGCACGACGAATGGATAATCCGAAGAGTTTGCGAAGCGGAAATCGACGACCGCGAGCGAACTGCTGTCGTCCATCCCCATGGTGCGGACTTTGAGGATGGAGCCTTTCAACTCGATGTGCGCGCCACGCTGCAGGTAGAGAATGCCGGCGACGGCGACGGCAATCACGGCCAGCCCGATGACGAACGTCATGACGAACTGCCTGCTGAGAATAGTGGGACGGTCACCTGGCTCGTAAGCCATATAGGAAGATAATAGCTGATGCAGTGGACCGCGTCCAACGGAAAGACGCTGAAGCTGGTGGTGGGCGACATCACGCGCGTGCCGGTGGATGCCATGGTGAACGCGGCGAATTCGGCGCTGGCCGGCGGCGGCGGGGTGGATGGCGCCATGCACCGGGCTGGGGGACCGTCCATTATGCAAGAGCTGGATCAGATTCGCCCGCGCATCGGGCGGTGCGCGACGGGGAGCGCGGTGGCTACCGCGGCGGGTAAGCTGCCGGCGCGGTATGTGTTTCACGCAGTGGGTCCGGTATATCGGGACGGGCAGCACGGCGAGCCGGAACAGTTAGCCGCGTGCCATCGCAAGTGCTTCGAGCTGGCGGAGGAGCGGGGGGTGCGCACTCTCAGTTTTCCGGCGATCAGCACGGGTGTCTACGGGTATCCGTTGCGCGAGGCGGCGGCCATCGCGGTGGGCGAGGCGGCGCGCCATCTGGAGCGCGCGGGCGGCACGGTGAGCGAGGTGATCTTCGTGCTGTTCGACCAGGCGGCTTACGATGTTTATGCGCAGGCGATGTTAGGATCAGGGTCATGCCCATCGGAGATCTGACCAAGCAACTGGCGGAGCAGGCGTTCCGGAGCGCGACGGCCCCCAAGGCTCCCGATCCGCCGCCGCGCTACAACCTGGGGGCGGACCTGCTGGCGCAGGTGCAGGCCATGCAAAAGGCGCTCAAGGAAGACGAAGAGCTGCAGGTGCTGTTTCACGCGGGCGGCGAGACCGTGCGGGTATACGAATTCTTCCTGCCTTCGTGGCACGTGGCGGTGCTGACGGGCACCGGGGCGGGCAAGTCGGTGACGCGGGCGATCTCGCCGGTGGAGTCGCTGCAGCTGGTCTGCAAGGTGACGAAGACGACGGCAGGGGGCACGCCCGCGCGGATCAAGTTCGTCACTCCCAAGCCGTAGGCTGCCGGCCCGGCGGCCCACCGCCGTTGATAAACTGTTTGCGTGCCTATGGAACCGCTATCACCGCTACGCCCTCCGGCGCGCCTGCTGCTGGGACCTGGCCCCAGCATGGTGGCGCCGCGGGTCTACGAGGCCCTACGCCAGCCGATTGTCGGGCACCTGGACCCTTACTTCTTCGAAGTGGTGGAGGACGTGCGCAGGCTGCTGGGCTACGTCTTCTCGACGCGCAACGAGTTCAATATCGCGATCTCAGGCACGGGAACGTCAGGCATGGAAACCGCGGTGGCGAACTTCGCGGAGCCGGGCGCCAAGTTCGCGGTGCTGGCCAACGGCTACTTTTGCGATCGCTTGTCGGAGGTGGCGCGGCGGCACGCAGCGACGGTGGCGCGGCTGGAGAAGCCCTGGGGCGAAGTGTTCGACGACCAGGAGGCGCGCGATTTCATCCGCCGTGAACAGCCGCGCATGGTGGGCTACGTGCAGGCCGAGACTTCCACGGGCGCGTTCCAGCCCGGCAAGGCGATCTGCGAAGCGGCGCACGAAGCCGGCGCGCTGGTGATCGCCGACTGCGTCACGTCGCTGGGCGGGATGCCCGTGCTGGTGGACGATACCGGGATCGACATCGCGTACAGTTGCACGCAGAAGGGCCTGGGCTGTCCGCCGGGACTGTCGCCGCTGACGGTGTCGGCGCGCGCCTGGGAACGGCTGCGCGGGCGCACGGCGCCGGTGGATTCCTTTTACATGGATCTGCGGCTGCTCGAAAGCTATTACGGCGAACGCAAGTACCACCACACAGCGTCGGCGACCATGTTTTACGCGCTGCGCGAAGCGCTGGCCATGGTGCAGGAGGAGGGCATCGAGAATTGCTGGCAGCGCCACGTGCGGAATCACGAACTATTCGTGGCGGGGATCGAGGCGCTGGGGATGAGGATGCACGTAGAGGCGAACCACCGCCTGTGGACACTGAATACACCGTGCGTGCCAGACGGCGTGGACGACCTGAAGGTCCGGCAGCGACTGCTCGACGAGCATGGCATTGAAATCGCGGGGGGATTCGGTCCGCTGGCCGGCAAAGTCTTTCGGATCGGCTTGATGGGCTACTCGTCGACTAAGGAAAATGTAGCGACGATCCTGGATGCGTTACAGAGGTGCATGAAATGAGATGCAAGTTACTACCGATTCTGATGGCGGCCGCGGCATGGGCGCAGGCGCCCACCGGCTGGACCCCGGAGGCTGCCATGCAGGTGCGTCCGGTTGGCGACGTGACGCCGTCGCCGGACGCCAAGCTGGTGGCCTACACGGAAAGCCACGCGGTGATGGAAGCGGAGAAGAGCGAAATCGATACGCAGATCTTCCTGGCGGCGGCCGACGGTTCCCACAGCACGCAGTTGACGCGCGGCGAGAAAAGCGCCAGTTCGCCGTCGTTTTCGCCGGATGGCCGGTACGTCTATTTTTCGTCAGAGCGCAGCGGCAAGCCTAACTTGTGGCGGATCCCGGTGGATGGCGGCGAGGCGGAGATGCTCACGGACTGGAAAGGCGAACTGGGCGCGTATCGCGTGTCGCCGGACGGCAAGTGGATCGCGTTCGCGGGCATGGAGGAACGCGCCGACGAGGAGAAGGCCAAGAAGGAAAAGCATGATTTCCGGGTGGTGGACGAGAACCCCAGGAATCACAGCTTGTGGGTGATTCCAGCCGAGCGGGATGGCGACGGCCGGCGCCCGGTCCGCAAGCTGGGAAACGCTACCGCGCACGTGCAGGAGATGGAGTGGTCGCCGGACTCGCGGGCTATCGCTTTCGCGCACACGCCGACGCCTGGAGCGGACGATTGGACGAAGTCGGATATCTCGGAGGTGACCGTTGAAACCGGCGCGGTGCGGCCGGTGGCGGTGACGGGAGCGGCCGAGCACGCGCCGCGCTATTCTCCCGACGGACGCTATCTGGCGTACGTGCGCTCCACCGATCCGGCGCGCTGGGCGGGGATGGAACGCATGGTGCTGCTCAACCGGCAGACGGGCGAATCGCGCGAACTGCCGCCGACCTTCGATGAGCAGCCGGGGTTGCTGGGATGGTCGGGCGATTCGACGCGGCTGGTTTTTACGGAGGCAAAGGGCACCACCAGCATGGTGTACGCCATGGCAGTAGACGGGCCCGCACAGGCGGTCTATGAGCCGCGCGGCGGCACGCTACAGGGCGTACATCTGAATGCGGCCGGGACGGCGATCGGGTTTGCGCGCGAAAGCTGGAACGAAGCGCCAGAGGCGTATGTCTTGAACCTGGGCGAGAGCGCGCCGCAGCGGGTGAGCAGCGCGAATCCGGATCTGCCTAAGCTGCCGATGGGTGAGACCAGGCGGATCACCTGGAAAGCGGCCGATGGCCTGGATATCGAAGGGCTGCTGACTTATCCGGTGGGTTACGAATCCGGCAAGAAGTATCCGCTGGTGTTGGTCATTCATGGCGGCCCCACGGGGGTTTTCCAGGATAGCTTCCTGGGACGGTATGGAGTTTATCCGCTGGCCACTTTTGCGGCCCGCGGGTATGCCGTGCTGCGCGCGAATCCGCGGGGATCGAGCGGGTACGGGCGCACCTTCCGTTTCGCGAACATGAACGACTGGGGCGGCAAGGATTACAGTGACCTGATGGCGGGCGTGGACCAGGCGATTTCGATGGGCGTGGCGGATGCGAACCGGCTGGCGGTAATGGGGTGGAGTTACGGAGGCTTCATGACGAGTTGGGTGGTGACGCATACGCACCGGTTCAAGGCGGCGGCGGTGGGGGCGGGTGTGACCGACTTGGAGAGCTTCACGGGCACGTCCGACATACCCGGGTTTCTGCCCGACTACTTCGGCGGCGAACCGTGGAACAGCTTTGACGCGTTCTACAACCATTCGCCGATGGCGTTCGTGAAAGGGGTGACGACGGCGACGCTGATTCTGCACGGCGAGGCCGACGCGCGGGTGCCCACGACGCAGGGATACGAATTCTACAACGCGCTGAAGCGGCAGGGAGTGACCGCGAAGATGGTAGTGTATCCGCGCACGCCGCATGGTCCGCGGGAGCCGAAGTTTCTGCTGGACCTGATGCAGCGGCACCTGGAGTGGGTGGAGAAGTATGTTCGGGAGTGAGGCCTCAGGCGGGCTTCGCGGAAAGCCATGCCGCCGCGGTCAAACATACTGTAATCACGATTGAAAAAGCGATCGGGAGGATAAAGAGGTATTTCCAGCTCACGACCGCGATGGCGGCAAAGCACAGAGCGAAAGCCCATACAGTGACGCGCATGACCGCCAGAGTGGATGCCGGAAGGCCACCTAACTGCCACGCCAATACCGCCGCGAACAGATAGAAAACGCCGACCGAGAATCCAGCCGCGACGAACAGGTCCCAATAGGTCCGGTTGAACCCTTGCACGTCAAAGTGAATTGACCGCATGGCGCCAAGAAGCGTCTCGACTCCCCAGGTGGGATCGGACTGGCGAAAACCGAGTGTATGTCCGACAGCAAAAAGCAGCAGGAGAACAGCGGCGATCCGATAGAACAGAGAAGCCTTCATGGCTAGCCTCCAAAGATATTGTGCGGCAGTGTACCACAGTGCCGTTGCTGTTGAGGTTATGACGAGTCGCGCGCGATGCGATCACCGCCAATTTCCCGGGACCTCCGAACTCTACATCCGTCTACCATCTACATGGCAAATCCAACATGGTTCGCCGCAGCGGTGATTCTTACGCTTCTGGCCGGCCGGTGCCCGGCCGCCGGGCAGACACTCGACAAGCTCCAACTCCGAAAAGTACGGGCCGAGGCAGCCGAATACCGTGGCAGCCAGGCGATCCACGTCACGCAAGAGCCCGGCGCGCAGGGGGAGGACACGCTCGCCATGGTTGCCGGGCCGGAGCTACAGGACGGCACGATTGAAATGGACCTGGCAGGGGCGCCGGCGCCCGGCGCCTTCGACGCGGCGCGCGGCTTCATCGGCGTGGCATTCCGGGTTCAGCCGAATGCCGGGAAGTTCGAGTTATTTTACCTGCGTCCGACCAATGGCCGGGCGGACGACCAGCTTCGCCGGAACCACTCGACCCAGTACATCTCGTTTCCAGACTGGCCATGGCAGCGCACGCGGAAAGAAACGCCCGGACTCTATGAATCCTACACGGACCTGGAGCCGGGCGTGTGGACTAAGGTGAAAATCGTCCTGGCCGGGGCGAAGGCCCGGCTTTACGTTAACGGCGCCGGGCAGCCGTGCTTGATCGTCAACGATTTGAAACTGCCGCCGGCGAAGGGCGCGATCGGACTCTGGACGGGTCCAGGCACGGAAGGCTACTTCGCGAACCTGCGCGTAACCGACCATTGATTCTCGCGCCAAGCCCTTCTATAGTTCCGTAAACGTCTTATGGGAAACAAGGACACGCCCTGCACGTGGAAGAAGGCGCCCTGTCCGGCGCTGGAGCGGCCAGGGTTGTTGAGCAATCCGAATCCACCCTGGGTACGCATCCTGGCGCGCCTCAAACCGGACATAACTCTCACGCAATTGCACGCCAATGCACTGTTGGTTTTTCATCAAACGCTGAGAGAATCCGCGGGTTTGAGGCCAACCCCTGAGTCCGTCCAGGACATCGAACGGGAGCCTTAGCCTTGGATCAGCCGGGAGCATCGAGGTCGCTGGTGGGATCCTGGTTGACTGAGCCTGTTAGAATAAAGGCTAGGAAGTAAGTTCCAACCCCCGTGCACCCGCCAGTCATCGATCCGGACCGGAAACAGGCCCGCCGCGAGGACGTCAAGTTCGCCGCTGGAAAAATCGCGGTTTTTCAGTACGCGGGCGTGCTGATTTTTCTGTTTCTGATCACCGGTTTCTGGACGCTCCAGGTCAAAAACCCGCAGATTTATAACGAGCAGGCGGAGCGCAACCGCATCAAGCAGCTTCCTATACCGGCGCCGCGCGGCAAGATCCTGGACCGGGACGGCCGGGTCATCGTGGATAACCACTCGTCGTACAGCCTGATCCTGACCCGCGAGAATCTCAATACGGAACACCTGCGCACGATTGCGGAGGGGCTGGACCTGGACTACGCGGACCTGACCGCCCGCGTGCGGCGCTTCACGTCACGGCCCAAGTACGATCCCATCATCATTAAGGAAGAGCTGAGCCCGGCGGATTTGTCGTTCGTGGAAGCGCATCGCGATTTCTTTCCGGAGATGGAACTGATCCACGCGCAACGGCGGCTGTACCCGCAGAACGGATTCGGGGCGCACGTGATCGGCTATACGGGTGAGATCAGCGAGCAGGAACTGGACTCTCCGGACTTTGCAAAGTACAGCCAGGGGGACGTGATCGGCAAGTTCGGAATCGAGCGCCAATATAACGACGTGCTCACAGGCGTGGATGGCGAGCGCCAGGTGGTGGTGGATAACCGCGGGAAGACCCACGAGGTGCTGGCGAACAAGGAGGCTGTTCCGGGGAAGGATCTGCAAACCACGCTTGACCTGGATTTGCAGGCGGTAGCCGAATTGGCCATGGACGGAAAGAACGGCGCCGCGGTGGCGCTGGATCCGCGGACCGGCGAGGTGCTGGCCATGGTGAGCCGGCCGACGTTCGATCCGAACAAGTTCGCGGTGCGCATCAAATCTTCGGACTGGAAGGAAATCGCGGACAACCCGGACCACCCACTGCTGAATCGCGCGATTCAGGCGCAGGACGCGCCGGGGTCCACATTCAAGCCGATCGTGGCGGTCGCGGGCCTGGAATCGGGCGCGATCGACGACCAGTTCACGGTGCATTGCGCCGGCGGTGCATCGTTTTATGGGAGTTATCACAAGTGTTGGTGGAAGCCTGGACACGGCGCCGTCTCGCTGCACCGGGGCATCGTGCAGTCCTGCGACGTTTTTTTCTATAACGTGGG